>JAEUQP010000433.1 GCA_016789645.1 Acidobacteriota bacterium
CTCGAAATCCGATCCGGTGCGGCTCATTGGCAACGTTGTTACAGCGGCGGCGGCCTGGACGCCGGGCACAGCGCGCAATTGTTCAAGCAGTTGTCGGTAGTACGGCGCAGCCTGCCCCTGTCCGTATTTTTGCCCATTGAGCGAAATGTGCATTGTCAGCAGGTTGTGCGTGTCAAAGCCTGGTTCAACCGCGATGAGGCGCGCGAAACTTCGCGTCAACAGACCAGCGCCGACCAGCAACACCACCGCCAACGCAATTTCGGCGACCACCAACGCGTGTCGAAAACGTTGCGATGAACTGCCGATTGCGCCTTTTTCGCCGCTCTCTTTCAGGGTTACGGCCATGGCTGTTCGCGCGTTGCGCCAGGCCGGAAACAATCCGGTCAGCACACCTGTCAACCCCGTCAACGCCACGGTGAAAAGCAAAACGCGGCGATCTATCGTGACTTCGTCCAAGCGCGGGATGCTGGTGGGGGCGAGTGCCAGCAACGCGGACAAGCCATATTGCGCTAACGCGAAGCCCACCACACCGCCCAGCATCGCCAACAACAGGCTTTCTGTCAGCCATTGCCGAATCAGGCGCATTTGCGTTGCACCCAACGCTGCGCGAACAGCCGCTTCTCGCTGACGCCCGGCGGCACGGGTTAACCACAAACTGGCGACATTGGCACAAGCAATCAGCAACACCATTGCGACTGCGGCGAGCAATACCAACAAGAGCGGACGTGTTTTGCCGACTTGTTCTTCCATCATCGGCACGAGTTGCAATTGCCAGCCCAGATTTTGTTTGGGATGTTGTTCGGCCAGAGCTGCTGAAAATGCAGTGACTTTCGCCTGTGCCTGCTCCATCGTCACTTCGGGTTGCAAACGCGCAATGACATTCAGGAAGCGGAAATCACGTGGTGGCCCATCGGCAAAACGTGCAGCATACGTTCGTGACAAATCCCAGGGGACCCAGAGCGCCACTTCCCGGCTGGGCAGGGTGAATTGCGGCGGCATAATGCCTTGAATCCGCCAATCGGTTCCGTTGATTGTGATGCTGCTGCCGACAGTATCAGGTGAGGCGCCAAACCGACTGCGCCAAAGCGCATCGCTGATGACGACGATGCGATCGCCCGCAGCATATTGCGAAGCCAGCGTCATCACCGTGCCTTCGGTTTCCGCTGCCGAAAACACGCGCCCGTGGGCTGCCGAGACACGCAATGTGCGAAAAAAATCGGGCGTGACCAAGGCGCATTGCACTTGTTCGGCATCCTGTCCGCCGGTCAGCGTCCGCGCGGTTACCCACCACGCCGCGCTGCTTTCAAACATCTCCGAGGCATTGCGCAGATCGTGATAATTTCCAGGCGAAGGCTTTTCATGATTGCGGTTCAATGTGACGTTGTTATCCCAGATCGTCACCAGACGATCCGATTGTTCGTATGGCAGAGGACGCAGCAGAACGTTGTTGACAACACTGAAAATCGCCGTGTTCGCCCCAATTCCCAATGCCAAAGTGAGCACTGCGATAATTGTGAATCTTTTGTGTCTGAGCAACATTCGCACGCCAAAATGCACATCCTGGAACATTTCATCCTCCAGCCTTCTTGGTTGTAACAACAGCGCATCCCAAAATGCGCCGAACGAGCGCCGCAACAGATCAAATTTGTTTTGCCAATTCAGCTTCTCCCACTCAGCCAATAATATTTCGCGGCTTTGTAACTCCGCTTCCCACTCCTGCCGCCAATCGGCGCGCAAACGGCGAGGTATCAGCACACCGATGACACGAATCAGAAGCAGGTGCAGCTTGGCAAAGCTTGGCGAGTTGTCCGGCTTTGTTTGCATTTCAAGCGCGCGATGTTTTGGGTTTGTCGGTTTTGGGTTCCTGCGCCTGTTCCAGCATTCGGTAACGGCTGCGCGCTTCGGCAAGCATGTCGCGGCCTTCGCGCGTCAGTTCGTAATACTTGCGCGGAGGTCGAGCCTCTTCCTGCGCAATGCTGTGTTTTTCCCATTTGGAACGGACATACCCGGCCTCTTCCAGCCGACGCAACGCGGGATACACCGTGCCGCTTGGCAAACCGGTGATGTCCATAATGTCGAACCCATACTGATATCCATTGTCCAGCGCCTGCAAAATGACTGCTGCCGCGAATGAAAGAAAACTTTTGCCCATCAGGTGAACTCCGTCTTTCGTAGATTACTATTACGTTTCCGGCTTATATCGCTTGCTACATAGCCCTGTCAACGAGTTGGTATGGGAATTCCGCAAAAAGGGAGAGGAAAAATGAATAAAGCCAGGCTGGGCGACCTGGCTTTTCAAGTTTCATGGATGTTTGCTCTGGAAAACGCTACTTGGCTTCCTGTTTTTCCAGAACTACAGAGTCGGTGACCGTTTCGCCGTCCGGGGAAATCTGTTTGACGATCATGGTCATGGACTTGCCATCGGCGGAAAGCGTCAGCTTGCGAACAAAGCTTCTGCCTTCAGCTTTCCATTCGATCAGCCAGCCGTCGGTTTCCCATTTGACGACGGTTTGCCCGGTTGTGCCCATAATATCCTGTGAAGATTCTTTGCCGTCGGTCGTGTATTTCAAATCCACCGTGCGGTCGCCGCCATCGGTGACCAGCATCATGGTTTCAGCCAGCGAATTGTCTTTGTGATCGAATTTCAGGGTGATACCGGAAGGGCCGCCGCGTTCGAACTTGCTCTTGTCAGCGTTCATTTTCCAGGTTCCGGTCAGATTGGATTGTTTGGTTTGAGCCACAACGAAAGTTGCCATCAGGCAAACGGTCAGGGCTGAGATGAGTAACACGCTGATTCTTTGTTTCATGGTTTTGCTCCTTGTTTGCGGAAATTGGTTTCTGAATTGGCAAAGCGCCAGTCACATAACGTCGTCACCGGGCATTTTGTTAACTTTATTTTTCAGGAAGTAAAATTTGGGGATGCTTCAGATTTCGGCGACCGAAGCGTTAGCGTCTTCCGCCAATTTGTTTTGTTGATGTTCTTCATGGGCCAGTTCGTGAGCGGCTCCGCCGGGGATGAACAGCGAAATGATCGAAGTGACGATGATCGTCGCCAGCACGAAGAAAAACGCTGTGCGGAGTGAGCGCGCCAGAGCGTGCTGCAAAAAACTGGCGGCGGCGGGCGATAAAGTAGATCGGGTTTCCGGACGAACGATCGAAGTCAGTTCGCTTTGGTTGGCGAATCGCGCCAATTCGCCAGTGGCTCCGGCCAGAGATTTTTGTAAGCTCCAATTCAGGATCGCGCCCATCGTGCCGGTTCCGAAAGCAGCGCCGATGCTGCGGAAAAACTGCACCGCGGCGGTGGTCACTCCCATTTCCGAGCGCGGGACCGCGTGTTGTGCAGCCAGCATCAGTGTGGCGACAGTCAATCCACCGCCAATTCCCAACAGCGCGACATCAATCGAAAGTTCCAGTCGAGTTGTGGCGACCGTCACTCGTGTCAACAGCCCTGCTCCCAGCAACATGGAAACCATGGCGATCAAGGCCAATGGACGATACCCAAATTTCAGAATTAGCCGGCTGCCGATAATTGAGGCAATAACCCACGGAAAAATCAGTGGCGTCAAGACGCGACCTGCTTCAGCGGCGGAAGTCCCGATCACTCCCTGCACAAACAACGGCAAAAAGGACATTGCGCCGATCAGCGCCATCATGACAAAAAAACCATGCACGATGGTGATGGATACCAACGGAATTTGAAACAGTTTCAGCGGCAATAACGGTTCCGGGTGAGTTTGCTCAATGCGTAGAAACCAGAGTGTAAACAGAGCAGATACGCCCACCAACATTAGGTTCAGACTCCACGAAAATTCCGCGCCGCGTTCGATGACCAGCAGCAACAGCACCAGCGATACCGCCAGCGTAAATGTCCCCGCATAATCGAAAATGATCTTTGATCGGCGTTCGTATTTTTCGCTGTATCCCCACCAGATCAACGCCAGCGACAACAATCCGGCGGGCAGGATGATGTAAAAGCACCAACGCCAGGACAATTGCTCCGTCAAAATTCCACCAATCAACGGGCCTATCAAGCTGGCCAAGCCCCACATTCCACTGAACAGCGGCATCATTTTGGCTCGCTGTTCCAACGTCAGCAGGTCGCCAATGATTGTGACGCCGACAGGGAAAAGCGCTGCTGCACCCAGACCTTGAATGACGCGGAATGCGATCAACTGCGGCATCGAGTGCGCCGCTCCGGACAATGCCGAGCCGATGATGAACAACGTCAGGCCGCCAAACATCGCCGGGCGTCGCCCGATCAAATCCGCCGTCTTTCCCCAGATCGGAGTCATGACGGTGGAAGCCAGAATGTAGGCGGCGAAGACCCAGCTATAAATTTCAATGCCGCCCAGACTGGCGATGACTGTCGGCATTGCCGTTCCCACGATGGTGTTTTCCAGCGAAGCCATCAGTAACGCCATCGCCACTCCAATCAGGGAAGCGATGGCGCGAGGCGTATAAGTAGTTGAAGGCAGGGAATCAGTAGAGGATGGGTTCATTGAAAAGTCAGGCTTTGCTCAAAAACTTTCTGACTGCCGTTTGGCAATCGGGCGTCAATCGCGCAATTACGTTGATGTCTACTCCGGCTCGAATCGCCTGCTCAAAACTCATGGAATCAATTTGATAAAGCAGGTGTTTGGTCAGCATCAACGCCGATGGACTCAAGCTGGCAACTTCAGCGGCAAACTTTTCGACTTCGGTATCGAAATCAGCGTCCTCGCAAACTCGATTGATGAAGCCGATGTTGGCAGCTTCTTCAGCGGAAAACGTTTTGGCGGCAGCAAGAATTTCAAATGCCCGTTTTTCGCCCAAATTACGCCGAGCGATGGACATGACGATGGCAGGCACAAAGCCGATTCGCGTTTCGGTATAACAAAACTGCGCAGACCTGGAAGCGATCACCATATCGCAAGCCGACGCCAGACCGGCTCCTCCCGCCAGCGCGCGTCCGTGAACAGCGGCAAGGACAGGCTTCTTCAAGCGTCGCATCGTGATAAACAGTTCCGCCATTTGCGAAGCGCCTTCCCAGTTTTCCAGAATCGAAGCCTGCACGGATTTTTCCAACTGCGACAAATCAGCTCCGGCGCAAAAATCTTTGCCCGCGCCACGCAGCACGACTGCACGTACCTGATCATCCGATTCGGCGTTGACAATGGCGCGTCGTAATTCAATCAACAATTGGTCGTTCAACGCGTTTCGTTTGTCAGGGCGATTGAGCGTCACGAACGCCACGCCATTTTTTACCTCGTAAAGAATTTCCAAAAAGTCCGCCATGTGTTTCTCCTTCAAAGCGCACCTTGTTCCCACGGACCCCAGACGGCGAAGGTCAATCCCGGAGTTTGAATGTTGAAAAACAGCGTTTGGCCATCAGGGCTGAACGTCGCTCCGCAAAACTCTCTGCTGGAATCAAAGTTCGGGACAATGTTTTTTACCAAATCGAAGATGCGGCCATCCGAGGTTAGTCCGCGAATGAAGTTTTCGCCCGGACTGTCTTCGCAAATCGCCAAGCCCCCGCGCGGGCTAATGCACAGATTGTCCGGGCCTTCCAGAACGGCTGCGTCAGGAGATTCAAAAAACAGCGTCAGCAATCCCGTGTCCTTGTTTTTGGTGCTGGGAGTGTATTTCCACACCTGGCCTTTGCGTTTGTCACCGCCGCTGGTCGCCGTAAAAAAGATGCTGCCTTGTCCGTACCAGCAACCTTCCAGTCGAGCAAACGTAGCCGCGCCGCGTTCGTGACCTTGTTTGTAAACTGCCATTTCGTCTGTGTTCGCTGCGGCTGGATCGGGATCGGCAATGTCTACCCAGACGACTTCGTAGGTCTGGCCTTGTTTTTGCCCAGTGCGGGTATCAAATCTGGGCTTGTCTTTGATAGCCAGCATTTGCAGCCGACCACCTTCAGCCAGCTTGCCTTTTTTGTTTGGCAGGAAGCGATAAAAGCCCGCTGCGCCGCGGTCTTCAGTTTCGTAAACAACTCCCGTGCGCGGGTCAATGGCGATGGCTTCATGGACGAATCGCCCCATGGATTTCAAAGGCTGAGCCTCTTTCAATTCGTCATTGGTGGCAGAGACTTCAAAACAATATCCATGATTTTGGGCAAATCCACCGCAATCACGGCCATTGGAATCTTTGAGTTTTTGAGGGCCGAAGACCGTTTCTTCACAGGTTATCCACGATCCCCAAGGCGTAGGGCCGCCAGCGCAATTGTGCAAGCTGCCACTCAGACTAATGAAATCGCGCTTTAATTCGCGCGTTTTGGGATCAATGACCAACGTTGAGGTTCCGCCACCAGCAGTCGGATCATAGGATTTTTTCGCGTCACCAATCGTCACGCCTTCCTGGCCAATGCCGTTGTTGATTTCGTGATTTCGCACAACACGCAGTTCGGTTTGGCCGTTTTTCAGTTTCACAGTGAACGCTGCCATTCCGTCATGTGAGCGTGGCGTTTTGTTGCCGTCCGCCATCTTGTCGCCGGTTCTGCCGAACACGTTGTACTGAAAACCCTCAGGCAAAGCGAGTAGAGTTTCGCCGGTATTATTCGCTGGTGTCGGACGCAATGTTCCGTAAGCGCCCTCGCCTTTGAGGGCAATCAAATCAGCATAATTGCCGGAATCAGCGAAAAGATTTGAACGCGCAATAATTCGTTGCAGTGCTACCCCAGTGCTCAGCGATAACGCTCCGACTAAAAAACGACGGCGTTGAATTCCCATAAGAAGATTTTCTCCTTCAATTCGGTAAAAACAAGCAATCAATTAATGATTTTCGCATCGGTATTGTCACTTTGAAGTCGGGGTTTGTCCAATCAGGAAGAGTTGACTGAAAACTGGTGAGTGAGGAGGCAGAAAATTACGGAAAGAAAATGAATTGATAAAAAAAGCGGATGAGGCTGGCTCCCCTGCAAGCTGGCCTCATCCGTAATTTCCGCCACGTCACCCCACACTATCCTGCTGACGTAGCGGTCGGGAAATACCGAGTGAAAATGTAAAAGCAGAACTCAAGTTAAGTTTGCGCCGGTGCCATAAGGTTGCGTACGAGACTGTTTGGGAGGGGAGTGAACTCGCAACGCTGCTGCACAGAGCAGGGCATTGCAGGAAGTGAAAGTGAGCACAGTGTGGGCGGTCGGGGTACGCTGATCGCTGGATGTGATTGCGGTCTGGAGGGGCATTGCTCGATTGTGAGACTTTGAAAGCAGTCTCGTACGCAAATCGGCAAAAAGTGACTCTGTAACTTGAGAGTTTCAATTCATTTTCAATGAGCTTATAGGGCTACAAAATTAGCTAAAATGTTTAACAGAGTGGCTCCATTTAATGTAGCCAGCTTGAATAGTTATTTTTCGAAGTTCGCCAAGTTGTTAAAACTTGAATTTCTTCTTGCTACCAGAATTCGGTGAATTTATGAGGTTGTTATTAACAGATTGGAGTGTATGCAGGTTTTTGTTACTCGTCAATAGTTGTTTTCTAATACTTTGGTCGTGGCAGCTACATTTAATGCTGAGTGAAAATTGCATGCACGGCAGTAGGAAATAAACGCTGACAGGCTTGTAGGATAATTGCCCGCGCGGTGTCGGGGAAGGGATGCAATCAGCTTTATTGCTGCGACCGAAGAGGACTATACAGTTTCGCTTTATTCTCAAGAACCTTGGATAAATCAATTATGGACAATAAATCAGTTTGGGCTTTTTCAGCTTGGTCAGTATTGAATATCTTGCTATTTTGGTGAATCGGATTATGAGCAAAGTTCCAGATATGTTGGGCTAAACTACGTATGGCTTGATCGAATTCTTCTGGGGTGTCTATTTCTTTGTTGATTTTGGGAGGCTCTGCCAAATCTCCTAAAGCAACTAAGGTTTGCAGGGTTTTCGCGCACTTATTGATAGTTTTAGTGTCATTAGCAAGGCGGGTAGAAGTGAGCTTGTTATGCTCGTGTTCTTTGAGGAGTTTTTGTCCGGTAACTTGCAGCAAGCTGAAATTCTTGTTGAATTGCTGGCGTACATACGCTTTGTCGCGCTCGCGTTCCAGCGATTTAGGGGATTGTGTTTTCAAACAGCTGAATGAATCGAGTAGTTTTGAGTTCACTAAAGGTAATGAAAAGGCAATAGATTCAGTGATTGGCGCGGAGAGTACAACGGTTATCAATACTGTAAATGTGATTAGCATTACTTTGATCTTGGTTGAAAATGTTTTGGTATTAGGTTTTCATTTCAATGCCAATGTTTTGGCGGCATTTTGAGCAGCGAGTATTGTGCGGTCAATGATTTCTTGAGTGTGAGCTATCGAAACAAAAGCTGCTTCGAATTGAGAAGGGGCAAGGTATATGCCCTGTTCGAGCATGGCATGGAAAAAGCGCCCATAAAGTTCGCGGTTGCTTTGAGCCGCAGTTGTCCAGTTACTAACAGGTTTCGATGTGAAGAAGCAGGTAAACATAGAGCCAACCTGGTTTCCAACTGTTGTGATGCCAGCTCGTGTTAGCTCGTTAGACATGGAGTCAAGAAGCTGATGTGTGGTTTCCTTCAGTGAAGCATAAGGATCAAGTGATTTTAGTAGTCTGAGCGTTGTAATGCCGGCTGTTACAGCAAGAGGATTGCCTGACAGTGTGCCAGCCTGGTAAACGGGACCGACTGGGGCTACGACATCCATGATTTCTCGTCGTCCGCCGAACGCTCCCACTGGAAGTCCTCCACCGATGATTTTGCCAAGACAGGTCATGTCGGGAATGATGCCATAAAGTTGTTGTGCTCCGCCAAAACTGACGCGAAAGCCGGTCATGACTTCGTCGAAGATCAAAACTGCTCCATGTTTTTGGGTGATACGACGAACAGCTTGCAGATAACCTTCGGCGGGTGGCACGCAGCCCATATTCCCCACCACAGGTTCGATAATTACTGCGGCGATTTGCTCACCAATTTGGTCGAAAATCTGTTCGAGCGCTGCTTGATCGTTGAAAGGGACGGTAATTGTGTTTTGGGCAACTTCCGCCAACACGCCTGGAGAGTCAGGCAAGCCTAAAGTGGCGACTCCTGAACCTGCACGCACCAACAGGCTATCTCCGTGTCCGTGATAGCAACCTTCGAATTTGACGATTTTGGGGCGACCGGTGAATCCACGCGCCACGCGCAAAGCAGACATTGTTGCTTCTGTACCGCTGGAAGTCAGTCGCAGCTTTTCAATTGACGGAAAGGCGTCAATGACGGATTCAGCCAGTTGAATTTCCAATTCGGTGGGAGCGCCGTAACTGGTTCCCCGGGTGGCGGCTTGTTGAATCGCAGCGATGACTTCGTCGTGAGCGTGACCCAGAATCATTGGTCCCCACGACCCGACATAATCAATGTAAGTTCGTCCGTCGGCGTCCGTGATGGTGGCCCCTTTGGCCGATTGGATGAACAATGGAGTTCCACCCACGCCGCGAAAAGCGCGGACGGGGCTGTTCACTCCGCCGGGAATGACTCGTTGAGCCTGTTCGAACAGGGCTGCTGATTTTGGATAGTTGGTGTTCATAAAGTCGCAATCTTGCGCCGAAGCGCAGGCTTATGGGATGATGCACGAGCTTTTCATACCATTCATCACGAAAAATTTGCAAAACGGTCTTAAGGAGGCCCATTTGAACCCGGAACTGAGCCAACTCATTTCGCTCCAGGACGTGGATGTCGAAATCAAACGTATCAAAGCGGAAATCGAATCATTGCCGGTCAAACGCAACGAGCTGGAAAGTCAGTTTGCAACTGAAAACAGAGAGTTTCTCGATTTGAAACAGCAATTGGACGAAGCGATTTCGCAAAAGCGCCATCTGGAAACTGAGATCGAAGCCGAGCAGCAGAAGCTGGAAAAATTTAAAACTGATCAGATGAAGGCCACCAATGAACGAGAGTATTCGACTTCGGTGCGCGAAATTGACAATGCCCGAAAAACCATTGGCGCGCTGGAAACGGAAGTCCTCAAGTTGATGGAGCAAGTCGAAAAGCTGGATGCGCAAGTCAAAGAGCGCTCTCCTGAAATCGAAGCCAAGCGCCAGCAACTGGAAACCAAACTCGCTGAATACGAAACTCTGGCAAAAACCGATGCAGAGAAGTTGGAAGCCCTGCTTGCCGAGCGCGCTCCGATGCTGGAAACCCTGGGTTCGGAAACTCGATCCACTTACGACCGCATGTCCAGAATCAAATCGGGTTTGGCGCTTTCCGAAGCTCGCGATTACAAATGTCTGGCTTGCCGCATGACCATTCGCCCACAGGTGTTCAACGATATTCGCCGCGGCGAAACGCTTATTACCTGTGAAAATTGCGGCAGAATTTTGTTCTACAGAGAATGAAGAAGCAACTGAGCCAATTGCCCAGGCAGTTTTCTGCAAGCAAAACTTGCCGGCAGGAAAAGAGAACGTCAATCTTGCCAATTTAGACAGCGATCACCTCTCCACAGTCCAACTGACGTTGCAGCCATACAAGCCTCCACAGTTATGAATACCCAACCCTTGGCTCACACTACTCGACTGATCTCCGGTACAGCGCTCCGTTTATTTGATGTCAATCGTCACCACATTGCTCACCACGCCATTTCGCCCCACGCTGAGCTTGTGCGTGCCGGGACTGATTCCTGCCGGAAAGATGATGTTCAATTGATTCAAGCCTGAATAGCCGGGCGCTCGACCAGCGTAGCTGACTGTCACCGGTTGATCGTCAATTGTCGCCAGAACGGTTGCGGCGACGTTGGCGTCAACGTCTGTTGCGTCTTCTCCCAAACCTGTGCAGAACACGGCAATGATGTTGGGTTGGCCGTTACTCTGCGTGGCATTGAACGGCGCTCCTGTGAAACGGAATGCATCCAGCGCGGCGGCTGGTCCTGAGCCGCTGAGGTTGGTGGTGAAAATTGAAATCGCGCTGGCCGAAACAATGGCCAAGCCGGTGGCCAGTTGACCGTTGTTGTTGAATTTGATCAGCGCAGGACCTGGCGCTGTGCCTGCCGGAATTTGATAATTGATCTGGAAAGGCGAAACGAAAAAGAGCGGCGCCAATCGTTCGAGGCCTTTGAAATCCACAACGGAAACGGAAGTACCACCGAGCGAAGTCGGAAGCAGGGACGTCGAAGCGGAGAGAGTTGCATTCGCCAGATTGGTGCCGAACCCGGCGACAATGGACTTGGCTGCGATCGCAGAAAAACTGAAGCTGGCGGCGGAAATCGTGCGCGGGCCAGCTTGCGCCGCCGTCGCATCCACGACAAACAATCCTCCGTCCAGATCGCTCAGCAACACTCGGTCAAGCCCCAAAAACGGATATACGCCCCAACAGCCATCGAAACCCGATATCGCTCCGGGAAAGGTGTCGTAATTGCCAAGCAAACGCGGTTGTCGAGGATCGCTGATGTCCAGAATCACCACTCCCGCCTGATACCACGACACAATCAAGAGGTTGCCGACGATGTATGGATTGTGCGACGAAAAGGCATCCAAGCCGAGCGATTGCGCCGAAATTGAGGAAAGCTGAACGGGATTGGCCGGATCGGAAATGTCGAACAGGCGAACATCGCCATTGGTGGTTTCCCGTGCGCTGGCCAGCAATTTGCCATCGTTGCTAGGCCAACTGACATGTGAATTCGTGCCGGAATCAAACGAACCAAGCAACGGCGGCGCTGCGGTCAAGACGTTGCGAACGTCGTAAATGTCAGTTTTGCCGCTCCAGCCTGAAGTGAACAGTCTGCCATTAACGCACACAATTGCATGAATGAAGCGCGTGTCAGTGGTTTGAATGTCACGGACGAAGACAGGATTGCGCGGGTCGCGCACATCGAAAACCTTGATGACTGTCGTCCGCGAATCGGCTTCATACAAAATTCCATCAGCAACGAATAACTCATGAACATTCAGGAAACCACTTTGTTCCGTCGTGATTTGGCTGAGCAGCAGGGGATTGGCAGGATTGCGTACGTCTACAATATGCACTCCGCCTCGGCTTTCGCTGGAAAAATATCCGATGCCATTGATGACCATGACATCCTGAAATCGTCCACCTTCCGCAGGGTTGTAATGCCCGACCAGACGTGGCGTGGTTGGCGCGGAAATGTCAACGATCATCACGCCGCTACCACTGAAAGATCCCAGGTACGCAAAATTGCCTTCGCCCCAGATGTCGGCATAACGATTGTTGCCGTCGAACGGATCGAGATGGCCAATCAGTTTGATTGTGGCTTGGGCGGTTGCTGTGATGGAGAAAAAAATTGCCACCAGCACGGCAATCGTAATGGTGGCGAAAGATTGATTGGTTGGTCGTAACTTCAAGATGAACAGCCTCTGAAAAGTGGAATGTCGGCGCTGCCGTTTTTCGGCTCTGCCGCTAACCACTTTCTATCATTTCAGGGCGCTGGTTGTGGAGTGCTCGGCGGCAGCGATTTGTTTTTCCGCCTGGCCGCGCACGTAACTCAAAATCCAGCTTAAATGGCTGTACCGGGCAAACCAGATTTCCTTGCCCTGCAATTTGAACTCGCTGGAAACGGCGTTGAGGATTTCCGCGCCCGCAATAATGTTCCTGGGAGAAAACACTGCTTTGACGGAATCAATCTCTTTTTTGACTTCGTTGCGTTTCAAGGGATCGCTGATGAAGGACAAGTCAGGATTGAGCAGGGAATTCACGTCATTGCGCGCCCGGTAATGAAAGAGCGCGATGTCGTCGGTCGTCAGCGAAACAAACGCTCGGCGATTGTCCGGATGCAGCAATGTGGCCATCGCCCAGACCATTCCGCCCGACAAGTACACCTTGTTGCGCGACAGCAAACCGGTTTTAGCGGCGATTTCTTTTCGCAAGGATTCGTTAAGCACCTTCGGGCTGATCAGCAACGCATCCAGCGCGAACCCGCCCAGGTCGGCTTCGGTTTTTCGCAGTTTGTTGGTTTCGTTGGTGAAGCTGACAGTTCCGAATGGAATGCCCATCGTCACAAATTCATCAGCCGGTCCTGAACCGGGCAATTGATAACCGCCTTTGGTATTGCCGCTGCCGATGTCCAACAACATCGAAGCCTCGCGTTCGTTGATCGGTCTGGTTTCGTCGTCACGTTTACGCGGGATGGTTCCGGCAATGCTCAATTGCACTTCCAATTCGACGGTCAAAAACGGCAAGGCTTTGCCGGTCGCTTGCTGGATTACGCTGACCAGTTCCGGTTTATTGTCCGCACGCAATCCGCTGCTGCCGACAATGTAAATCTGTTCCACCGGAACCTGATATTCCTGTTGCAGCTTGTTGAACATTGTCTTCACGGCATCGGCGGCTTCCTTCAGTCCTTCCGGTGTGAAGCGATTGTCCTTCAACTTCATGATCGAAGTATTGATGGTTTCGGTGTACAGAATTTTGACGTCATACCCGCTGCCTTTGCGCGTGAAGTGAATCGCGGTTCCTTTGACTCCGCGCGACCCAATTTCTATGCCGCCGTGCAGTTTGTTGTTTTTTTCAGCCGCCTGAGTCGTCGAACCAGATGCGGAAAGAAGGAGCAGTGAAAAGCAAAGAACTGTTGTGATGCAAAAAAGTTTTCGGAGCATTGTCATCCTGGTAAAGGGTTGATCTGGCGAATGTCATTGTCTCTTGGTTGAATTTGGTTGGGATGCTGACGCCAGTTTACGGTGCATCGGAGCCAACCTGCAATCGCGTGTAACTCAAAATCCACGACAAGTAGCTGTAACGCGCAAAGCGAATGCGTTTTTCCTGCAATTGAAACTCGCTGGAAACGGCTTTCAGGATTTCCGCACCGGCAATCAGATTTCTCGGCGAAAAGGTGTTGCGCACGGTTTCCAGTTCTTTTTCCGCTTCTGCTCGCAGCTTACGGTCGGTGATTCGTTTGCTCAGGTTGGGATTCAAAAACTTCTGCAAAGTATCCGGATCGCTGGTCACTTTTCGGTAAAAGAAATCAATGTCGTCGGCGGTGATCGGAACCAGCGCGCGCCGATCTTCCGGATGCAGCAACGTCGCCATTGCCCAGACGATGCCGCCTGACAAATACATGCGAGGCCGATTGACCAATCCCGGCTTGCGTTCCATTTCCTTTCTCAACGCAGCCCGAATCGAAATCGGAGATAGGGCTTTGGCCTTTTTGGCGAAGTCCTGTTGATCGCCTGCTTCGCCCACGGCCTGATTGATTTCGTTGGTGAAGCTGACGGTTCCTTTGGGAATGCCCACCGTGACGTAATCGTAATCCGGTGTGCCGGTTGGCATCTGGCGAATCAGTTGATACCCGCCTTTGGTATTGCCGCTGCCGATGTCCATCAATACGGAAATGCCGCGATTGTCCATCCATCCGTTTTTGGTTTTGAATCGTTGCGGAATCGTTCCGACAACGCTCAACTGCACTTCGGTTTCCACATCCAGAAACGACATCGTCTTGCCGGTTCGGTCGTGCACGGCTTTGACCAAATCCTGCGGATTGTCCGCGCGCAACCCGCTGCTGCCCACGATATGGATTCGCGTTTCAGGAACTTTCAGTTCATCGCGCATTCGCACCATCAACTTGTTGACGGCCAACTCGGTGTCACGAATGACATCCGGCGCGAATTTGTTGTCTTTGAGCTGCATGATCGTTGTGTTGACGACTTCGGCATAAATCAATTTGACGCTGTATCCTTCGTCAGTTTCCTTGACCCGAATGGCGGTGGCCTTGACGCCTTTGGAACCAATTTCGATTCCAGCGTACAACTCGCCCGCTTCATTGGCAGCCTGAGCCAGCGCAGCAACGTTCAGCAACGCCGCCAACGCCAACAGGGAACACACTCGAACAGCTTTGCGAATACACATTTCAATCTTCATAAATGCTATCTCCGGGGAATCTCAAAAATAGAGTTGAATTGTTCAAAAAACAGTGGTGCTTACGACACTGGGTTACGCAGGTATCGAATCAGCTTGGTAAAGACGAGGATGAGCATGACCAGCACCAGCACCAGCAATGCCAGGATGATCGGCAACGGCAAGGTCTGGTCTTTGGCGGCGACATTGGAAGGAAGCGGAGACGTATTCATCGCCGCCAGCGTTTGCGTGGAAGTGGCGGCAGAACTGGCTCTTTCTCCGGTGGAGCCTGTCGAAGTTGAGAAATTCGGCGTGGCGTTGGTTGCGGCTGCGGAAGCGGTTTCGCCCACCGTCAATGGCGTTGGTGATGGTGAAACAGTGCCAGCCAGATCGGTTGTCACTGTTTCTGGCAAATCATTTTTTTTCCGCGAATTGCGCCGTGACGATTTGCTGTTTTGAGAGCTTTCCGATTCACTGGCCAGAGCGGGCGAACTTTCGTTGTTCGATGTGCGCTTGTCGCGGTTGCGTCCGGATCCTCCGCGTTCCTGCACTTGCGGAAAAATGTCTATCGGATCGAGTTTGTGCATCGCTCGTTTCTTTTCTTCGGGCACGGATTGTTGCGCGAAGGCTGCGGTTGTGAAGAAGACGAAAAACGATGCGGCGAATAGTAGAATTGGGATCGAAGATATTTTTTTCATGGGGTTGTGTGTCTCGGTGATTTGGCGACCATCGAATCCGCGCGGGAGGGAGGGAGTCACAACGGTTCGAGCAGGCGGCTGCCGACGTGTGGTGCGTGGATTCGATGTCGCTGCAGTTTTACAGTTGATGAAATGCCACGACACCCAGCCAGACCAACGCAGACATCAGCGCCGTAATCAATGCACCATAAAACACCAGTTTGATTCTGCCTTTGCCTGATCCGGACTGCGCCGCATCCAGAAACATAATTTCGTCATCCGTTTTGGCCATTGCCAACGAAGTCGTGGAATCGTTGGTGCGAGTGATTTGCTCGGACAACGTCCGCAACTCTTCTTCCTGTTTGCGCAAAACCTTTTTGTAGCCGGCTTCAGCGGTTTTGTATTTTTCCTCTGCTTTGCGGAGTTTCTTTTCCAGATCGGCTGCTTTGGTTTCGGCTTCGGCTCTGGCTTCTTCGGCAACCAGTCTTGCTTTCTGTTCGGCTTCGATTTGTAAATGCAACTCGTTCTGAGCCTCGTCACTGCTGACATTCAACGCAGGCGCTTGGGTGATGTTCGTCACCTGAGTCATTGCCGATTCCAGATTGTCCCAGTTGATTTCCAGGCTCGGCACGACGCTGGCCAGTTCTTTCAACATTTGTTCAGCCAGAACGCGCAATTCGGCTTCGCGGCGCAGATTCGCTTCCGCAGCTTTGTACTTTTCTTCCATCTGACGCGCGATGGCGTCCGCTTCGTAGATCAATGATTCGGCGGTACGAGCGGCTTCCTCGGCAGCGCGCACTTTTGCTTCGGCGTGTTTGTATGATTCCTCAACGTTTCTGGCTTTGGCTTCAGCCTGAGCGCACGCCGTTTCGGCCTCTGCGCGAGCTTTTTCCGCAAGCGCCCGTGCCTCGGCTTCCTGTTTGATGCGCTCTTCAAATTCGACTTTGGCAATTTCGGCTTCGATGCGTTTCAGCTCTTCCGACTGAGCGACGTTTTGCCACTGTTTCGACTCCTCTTCAAAATCGGCCAGACGTTGTTCAGCTTGCTGGCGCAAATCGGATTGCTCTTTCAATTTGGCTTCGGCCAACCGCAGCTTTTCGGCGGCATCGCGTGAACGAGCTTCCGCTTCGCGTGCAATGGCGATGATGGCGGCTTTGCGCCGTTCGATTTCCTGGCCTAACGATTCAACTGCCGAAGGCTCGGTTTTCGCGTTTTCTGTTTCAACCACCGCATTCGTGTCCTGTGATGGGCTGGGTTTCGGTTCATCAAACGCGGTGCTTCTGGACTTCATTTGAGCGAGCACTGCCTCCATGCGAGATTTGATTTCCATCGGTTCATCCCTCGTCCCGGCTGTTTGCTCTGCGTCAGGATGAGTTTCTGTGATGACCACCGGCAATCGCAATTTGCCGGTATTGCCTTTCGGACGTTCCAACGGCAACACGTTGTTTGGCTTTATGTCGAGAGAATCGGCTGCAGGATCGCTGGTTGAAGTTGAAGCAAGAGACTTGACGGAATTGGAGTAATTAGACTCGCGCTTTTTCGCTTTCTCGGTGAGCATTGATTTTTATGCCTCCTGGGTAGGAATGAATTGCTGGTTATACATTTATGCACTCTGACACTGTGGCTAAGCCGTACTTCCCAGCCAGTCGCAGCGGCACTTGAATACACATTGACCGCGTCACCGGCAGTAGAAGATTGACCGATGAACTCTTATCTCAAATTTGATGTGACAGAACTGCGAATCACAGGTTTTCAGCGCCGACAATGCGCCAAGACGCATCTCACCTGTACTTAGGAAGCTTTCCGCTGGGGTCGAAGCAGGCAGCCAATGGGGGAAAAATTTTGGGAGGTTGGCAACGTAAAACTCAATTTTCAGGAGGGGCAAAAGGGGAAATGACTCAGAAATGAGCCGCATCGCATTAAACACAAACACGGCGAAAGAAGTCAATTACTAATTTGGGGACAGGCGTAAATTTTTCGCTCAGCGACGAATTTGCCGAATCGCATTTCGCAGAAATCCGTGTTTGGGCAGTTCCACGGGGGCGCCGGATTCTTCGGCTTTGGCAATGGCTTTGGCTTCCGCTTCGATGGCGGTGAAAAATTGTCCGGTCATCATCTTGGCGGCAGATAACACCATGCGCTGGCCGACGCTGGCTAAAGTTCCGCCAACGCTGACATCGCCGGAATAACTGATGGTCGTTTCACCCTCTTGTTCGGTCAGGTCAAGTGCGCCCGTTCCTTTCAAAAATCCCGGAGCGCCTTTGCCTTCGACAATCATCTGGTAATGCTCCGGTTCGACAATGTCCTCCAGACGAATCAGTCCGGTGAACAGCCCTTTGATCGAACCGATGCCAGTCTTCATGGTCATCTTGTACGAACCGTCTTCCTGGGTTTCGAGCGACTGACACCCGGGAACGCATCGCTGCAAGATTTCAGGCGCAACCAGCAACGCGAACATCCGTTCACGTGGCGCTTTGATGGTGTAAGTTCCTTCAATTTTCATGGTTGGATTCGCTGTGATGAAATTACCGGTTGTTCAACGTTTATGCGGGTCGGATTATACTCAGAGCCAGAGGGCAGTAAAGTCGCTCAACAGCAAGTCAACAGTGGCTTCAGACCTTTAAGTGAAGCTGAGAAAATGCACCATGCTCGAAAAACCGCGCAAGTTGACGCTTACCTTTCAGCCACTTAGAATCCTTCTTCATTCACGGCAGATCAGTAGTTCCAACGCTGCCCTTCACAGAAACGATCAGGAGAAATTTTATCGAGATGCGACGTGACATTACCGGTTGGTACAGCGAACGTCTGTTTCAGGAAATGCCGCTGGTGGCCTACGGACATTACGGCCCACCGATTTTGATGTTGCCGACGGCGGCAGCGGACTTTTTGGAGTACGAACGGTTTTATCTGGTTGATTCGGTCAAACACTGGCTGGAGAACGGCAAGGCCAAGGCGTATTCGATCAACAGCGTCAATCGGCTGGCCTTGCTGAACAACAACGCTGCCCCGTGGGAAAAGATCGAATGGCTGAACCGGTATGACAGTTATATCGTCAACGAAGTGTTGCCGTTGATTCGTAATGATTGCCAGGGCGACGTCAAACCAATTGTCGCAGGAATCAGTCTGGGAGCTTACCTGGCTGCGAATACTTTTTTCCGCCACCCGGATTTGTTTGGCGGAGTCATCGCGATGAGCGGCAGTTATGACATTCGCAGCTACATGGACGGCTATTACAACGAAAGCGTCTATTTCCATAACCCTGTGGATTACATGACGCACCTGAATGACGATTATCACTTGCCGATTTTGCGGCACGGCGGAAAACAGATCATTCTGTTTACGGGACAGGGAGCTTACGAAGCGCCGGATCGTTCGCGCGCGCTCTCGAACATTTTGCAC
>JAEUQP010000456.1 GCA_016789645.1 Acidobacteriota bacterium
GCTGTCTTTCGCGTGCGGGGCATTTCCAAGGTCTACCACATGGGCGATGTCGAAGTGCATGCGTTGCGCGCGGTAGACCTGGATTTATATCGCGGCGAATTCATCGTGATTCTGGGGCCTTCGGGCGGCGGCAAATCTACGCTGTTGAACGTGCTGGGCGGATTGGATGTGCCGACCAGCGGCGAAGTCCGATTTCTGGATCACGACCTGACCGCGGCGGCAGATCGCGATTTGACGCGATTCCGGCGCGAACACGTCGGATTCGTGTTTCAGTTTTACAACCTGATTCCCAGTTTGACGGCGCTGGAAAACGTGGAACTGGTGACGGAAGTCGCTGAACATCCGATGTCCGCCGAAGAAGCGTTGCGCATGGTGGGATTGGGCGACCGGCTGCATCATTTTCCGGCGCAATTGTCCGGCGGCGAACAACAACGCGTGGCGATTGCCCGCGCGATTGCCAAACGTCCGGACGTGTTGTTGTGCGACGAACCGACCGGCGCGCTGGATTACGCGACAGGCAAACTGGTGTTGGAAGTGTTGGAACGCGTCAACCGCGAATTGGGCACGACCACCGCCGTCATCACGCACAACGCCGCGATTGCCGCCATGGCCGACCGCGTCATACGGTTGGGCAGCGGCCAGATTCTGGAAACTCACAGCAACAAGACAAAAGCGAGTCCGGCGGAATTGGAATGGTGAGCTTATGCAACAGGCACACACTGTGCGACGCGACGATTCGAATTCACCCCTTGCCGCCATGCAGGGGCTGAGCAGCGAACAAGCGCGCCAACGACTGGCCGAACACGGATTCAATGAACCGGTCGCGCAGCACAAAGCCGGCGCGTTGATTCAGTTTCTGCGGTTTTTCGCCAATCCGCTGGTCGTCATTTTGTTGATTGCCAGCGGCATTTCGGCGGCGGTCGGCGATCAGATCAATGCGGCAATCATCGTCGTGATGGTGGTGTTGAGCGTGACGTTGAATTTTGTCCAGGCTTCGCGATCACAACGCGCCGCCGAACAGTTGCGAACCGAAGTCGCGCCGACAGCGACCGCATTACGCGATGGCGAATGGAGCAAAATTCCGCGCCGCGAACTCGTTCCCGGCGATGTCATACGGCTGACTGCCGGAGATTTGGTTCCGGCGGATGCGCGGTTGCTGGAATCGCGCGATTTGCACGTACAGCAGGCGGCGCTGACCGGCGAATCGTTGCCGGTGGAAAAAGAAACCAGTTCTCAGCCGATGCCGGCGACCGGCGAATTGAATCCGGCAGACGCGCGCGATGCCGTCTTTCTGGGAACTTCGGTGGTCAGCGGGACGGCGACGGCGCACGTGTTGGCCACAGGCACGGCGACGGCGTTCGGCAAAATCGCCGAGCGATTGGCGAGCAAAGCTCCGGAAACGGAATTCGAGCGCGGAACCCGGCAGTTCGGGTTGTTGATTGCGCGCATCGTGGTGTTTCTGGTGCTGTTTGTGTTTCTGGTCAACGCGGCGTTGCACCGCGACCGGTTTGAATCGCTGTTGTTCGCCATTGCGCTGGCCGTCGGATTGACGCCGGAATTTCTGCCGATGATTTCGACCGTCACGCTGGGGCGCGGCGCGCGACGCATGGCGCGCAAAAAAGTCATCGTCAAACATCTGGCCGCAATTCAGAACTTCGGCAGCATTGACATTCTGTGCAGCGACAAAACCGGCACGCTGACCAGCGGCGAAATGAAGCTGGATGAACACCTGGACCCGTTCGGCAACGCTTCGGAACGAGCCTTTGTGCTGGCGTACCTGAACAGCTTTTTTGAAACCGGCGTCAGCCATCCGATCAATCGCGCGATCAAACACCGGGCGGCGAATCCGCTGGACGAAGCGATTTTGATTCACGATCACCCGGATGTGCGCGGGTACGAAAAACTGGACGAAGTTCCGTTTGATTTTGAACGGCGGCGCGTGTCCGTGGTGGTGGGACGCGACGATTCGCGGTTGCTGATTACCAAAGGCGCGCCGGAAAGCGTGATGGCCGTTTGCGCCGAATACGAAATGAACGAGCGCCGGTTGCCGCTCGATGCGGCGGCGCGCGAACGCTGCGAAGCCGCCTTTCGCGAATTGAGCGCCAAAGGACAACGGCTGTTGGCCGTGGCTTACAAGCCGGTGCAACAACAATCCGCCTATCGCAAAGACGAAGAAACCCAATTGGTGTTGGCTGGTTTTTTGAGCTTTGCCGATCATCCGCTGCCAACGGCAAACGCAGCATTACGCGCGCTGAAACACGACGGCGTCAAGGTGAAAATTCTGACCGGCGACAACGAACTGGTCGCGCGTCACGTGTGTTCGGAAGTCGGATTGAACGTGGAACGGATCGTGCTGGGCGAAGAAATCGAACGCATGACCGACGCTGCTTTGGGGCACGTGGCCGAACAAACCACCGTTTTTGCGCGCGTTTCTCCGGCGCAAAAAAACCGCATCATTCAGGTCTTGAAACAGCGCGGTCACGTGGTGGGCTATTTGGGCGACGGCATCAACGATGCGCCTTCGCTGCACACGGCAGACGTCGGAATTTCCGTCGCCACGGGAACCGATGTGGCGCGCGACGCGGCGGAAATCATTCTGTTGGAACAAAGCCTGCCCGTGTTGCATCAGGGCATCATCGAAGGCCGCAAGGCGTTCGGCAACGTCATGAAGTACCTGTTGATGGGAACCAGTTCCAACTTCGGCAATATGTTCAGCATGGCCGGAGCGTCGGCGTTTCTGCCGTTTTTGCCGATGTTGCCGGTGCAGATTCTGCTGAACAATTTCCTGTACGACCTGGCGCAGGTTTCCATTCCCACGGACAAGGTGGATCGCACGTTCATCCGCAAACCGCACCGCTGGGACGTGCGGTTGATCCGCGATTTCATGCTGTACATCGGGCCGATCAGTTCGGCGTATGACGTGCTGACGTTTTATGTGCTGTTGCGCATCTTTCAGGCGTCCGAACCGTTGTTTCACACCGGCTGGTTCGTCGAATCGCTGACGACGCAAACGCTGGTGATTTTCGTGATTCGCACGGCGGGCAATCCGTTTCGCAGCCGTCCCAGCCGGGCGTTGACGCTGACCACCCTGGCGGTGGTGGCGTGCGGCATGCTGCTTCCATTTTCGCCGCTGGCCGTTTGGTTGAACTTCGCGCCGCTTCCGATTTCGTTTTTCGTGTTTCTGATTGTGGCAACCACGACGTATTTGGCGCTGGTGGAACTGGTCAAACGCCGGTTGTTGAAACGATTGCTGGAATGAACCTATGACTTCGCTCAATCGCAAACTGATTCGGGATGTGGTGCATCTGCGCGGGCAGGTCATCGCGGTGGCGCTGGTGGTCGCCTGCGGCATTGCGGCGTTCGTTGCCATGCGCAGCACGTATTATTCGCTGCTGGATTCCCAGGCGGCATATTACCAGCAATACCGGTTTGCCGATGTGTTCGCGCAGATCAAACGCGCGCCCGAATCGCTCGCGCCTCGCATTGCCGCCATTCCGGGAATCGCTTCGGCGCAAACGCGCGTGGTGGCCGGCGTGACGCTGGACGTGCCCGGCGTCAGCGAACCGGCGCGCGGACGCATCGTTTCCATCCCCGAAAAACAGACGGCGATGTTGAACGACCTGCACATCCTCAGCGGGCGATACATCGAACCCGGTAAACGCGATGAAGTCATCATCAGCGGCGCGTTTTCCACCGCCAACAATCTGAAATCGGGCGATACGCTGACGGCGATCATCAACGGGCGCTGGCAACGATTGCGAATCGTCGGCGTGGCGCTGTCGCCGGAATACGTCTACGAAATTGGCGGAGGCGAAATGTTCCCGGACAGCCGCCGGTTCGGCGTCATGTGGATGAGCCGCGACGCGCTTGGCCCGATTTTCGATATGGAAGGCGCGTTCAACGATGTAGCGGTGTCGCTGACCCCGGGCGCGCTGGAATCCGACGTGATCGAACAGCTCGACGCGTTGCTGGACGATTACGGCGGGCTGGGCGCATACGGGCGCGAAGATCAAATTTCGAATCATTTCATCAGCAACGAAATTGCCGAACTGAAAGTCACCAGCACTTTCGTTCCCGGCGTGTTTCTGGGCGTCACGGCGTTCTTGCTGCATCTGGTGCTGTCGCGGCTGGTGGCGACGCAACGCGAACAGATTGCCGTATTGAAAGCCTTCGGGTACGGCAACCTGGCGATTGGCTGGCATTACCTGAAACTGGCGTATGCGGCCTTGCTGGGCGGAGTGGCGGTGGGGCTGGCCGGAGGCTGGTGGTTTGGATACAGCATCACCTCGCTGTACACGGAATTTTTCCGCTTCCCTGTCTTACGATACCAGGCGGGTCTCAATGTCGTGCTGACCGCCGTGGTCATCAGCTTGGGCGCAGCCACCGCCGGAGCGCTGGTCGCCGTCTGGCGCGCAGTCAAGCTGCCTCCGGCGGAAGCCATGCGCCCCGAACCACCGGCACGCTTTCATGCCGGGTTCATCGAACGACTGGGGCTGGCCTATTTCCTCTCGCCCGCAACGCGCATCATCGTTCGCAATCTGGCGCGGCGTCCGGTGAAGGCGCTGCTGACCACGCTGGGCATTTCCTTGTCCGTGGCCTTGCTGGTCACCGGGTTCTTTCTCTATTACGACGCGGTCAATCGAGTCATAGATGTGATGTTTCGCGCCGTGTATCGCGAAGACGTGTCCATCGTGTTCAACGAACCCCGACCGGCTGGCGTGCGATACGACGTGGAGCATCTTCCGGGCGTTCGACGCGTGGAAGCGCATCGGATCGTTCCCGCGCGGTTGCGATTCGGGCATCGCCAACGGCGGTTGGCATTGACCGGTTTGGAACGCGACGCCGAATTATGGCGCGTGGTGGATATGGATTACCGCGTGTCGAATCTGCCGCCCGAAGGCGTGACGTTGACCAAAAAGCTGGCCGAATCCTTGGGCGTCGCTCCCGGTGATTTGTTGACCTTGGAAATTCTGGAAGGCGAACGCCCCGTGCGGCACGTGCCGGTTGTCGGAACGGTAGACGATTTGATCGGCATGTCGGCGTATATGGAATTGGGCGCGCTGAATCGGTTGATGCGCGAAGGCCAGACCATTTCCGGCCTGCATTTGATGGTAGACGATGACGCATTGCCCGACCTGTACGCCAGGCTGAAACAAACCCCCGCCATCCGCAGCGTCATCATTCCCGGCGCGTTGCTGGACAATTTCAACCAGACGCTGGCTCGAACCATCGGCACGTCCACCGCTATCCTGATCTTTTTTGCCTGCATCATCGCCGTCGGCGTGGTTTACAACGGCGCGCGGATTGCGTTGTCCGAACGCGGACGCGAGCTGGCCAGTTTGCGCGTGCTGGGATTCACGCGGCGCGAAGTGGCCACCATGCTGCTCGGCGAACAGGCGTTGTTGACATTGCTGGCGCTGCCAACCGGATGGGCGCTGGGATACGGTTTATCGTGGTTGATTACCTGGGCGATTGATACGGAATTGATGCGACTGCCTCTGGTCATCAGCAGCCGCACGCTGGTGCGGGCTTCGCTGATTATCGTGTTGGCGGCGTTGTTTTCCGGGTTGCTGGTGGTGCGGCGGATCAACCGCCTGGACCTGATTGAAGTCCTGAAAACAAGAGAGTGAAAACCGATGAAGAAACTCGCGCGAATTGGGTTGTTGATTCTGGTGCTGGGCGCGGTCGCGTTTGCCGTAGCCGTTGCTCTGCGGCCAACTCCGCTGCGCGTCGAAGTCGCCGCCGTCCATCGCGGGCCGTTGCAGGTGACGATCGAAGCCGAAGGAAAAACTCGTGTGCGTGACCGGTTCGTCGTGGCGGCTCCGGTAACAGGCCAATTGACGCGCATTGAACTCAAACGCGGCACCAGCGTGGCGCGCGGCGACGTGATCGCGCGCATTGATCCGTTGCCGATGACGCCGCTCGATCCGCGCCAGCTTGCCGAAGCGAAAGCGCGCGTCGCCACTGCGGAACAGTTGCGCAACGAAGCCAGCGCTGTGGTCGAACATACAAACGCCGATTGCGAGCTGGCGCGACGGGAATTGGCGCGCGCCGAAAAGCTGGCCGAAACCGGCGATGTCTCCAAACAGGATTTCGAGCGCATTCGCAACACGGAACAAACCTGTCGCCAGCAACTGGAGGCCGCGCGGTTTCGCCGCGCCGCTGCGGCGTCGGATGTGGAAGTCGCCAAAGCGGCCTTGCTGGCCGTTGAACAAGCCGGGCAAAGCGGCCAAACGGCGACGGTGCTGGTGCGCGCGCCGGTTGCCGGTCGTGTGTTGCGCGTGCCGGAAGAAAGCGAACGCGTGGTGACGGCGGGAACTCCGCTGGTGGAATTGAGCAGTCCGTCGCTGGAAATCGTCGTTGATGTGCTTTCGACCGACGCCGTCAAAATCACGCCCGGAACAAAAGCTCTGATCGAAGGTTGGGGCGGCGACCGAATGTTGCAGGCGCGCGTCCGACTGGTTGAACCATCCGGCTTTACCAAAGTGTCTGCGCTGGGCGTCGAAGAACAGCGCGTCAATGTCATTGCCGATTTCGTGGATGATCCCGGCCCGCTTGGCGATGGGTATCGCGTGGAAGCGCGGTTGGTGGTGTGGGAATCGGACGATGTGTTGCGCGCTCCGGCCAGCGCGCTGTTTCGCATCACTCCGGCTCCGGGGCAAAACCGGCAGAACGGGCAAAGCTGGGGCGTGTTTGTGGTGGAAACCGGCCAGGCTCGCCAGCGACAGATTGAAGTGGGTCATCGCACGGCATTCGACGCGGAAATCCTGCAAGGATTGAAAGAAAACGAGTCAGTCATTCTTCACCCGAACAACCAGGTTGTGGACGGGGCCAAAGTCATAACGCAGTAAATCAACATTGCCGATCTTCGCTGTTAACGCGAATCCGGCAACCGGAGCAGGTTATGGCAACGAACAAGATTTTAATTGTAGATGACGATCCGGCAATCCGATGGATGCTGGTCGAAGCGGTCAAAGAATGGGGCTACCAGCCAATGGAGGCCGCAACCTGCCAGGCGGCGTTGTTTGTCCACGAAACCGAATCGCCCGCGGCGGTGTTGTTGGACATTGATCTGCCCGATGGTTCCGGGCTGGAAACCCTGAGCCACATTACCCATCATCACCCCGAGGCCATTGTCATCATGGTCACGGCCAAAGGGTTGTTCGACAATGCCGTGCATGCCTTGCGCGGCGGCGCATTCGATTTCATCACCAAACCGGTCAATCTGCCCGAACTGGAAATCACGCTGCGCAATGGACTGGAAACGCGCAAACTGCGCAAAAAAATATCCATCCTGCGTCGCCAGCAAGCGCATCTCTTCAATTTCGAGCAACTGATTGGCAATTCGCCCGCGATGAAACAGTTGGTGTTGTTGGCGCGCAAAGTCGCCCAAAGCGAAGCGGCGGCAGTGCTGTTGCAAGGCGAAAGCGGAACCGGCAAGGAGCTGGTCGCCCGCGCGATTCATTACGGTTCGTCGCGCGCCGACTGTCCGTTTGTGCCGATCAACTGCGCGGCCATCCCCGCCACCTTGATTGAAAGCGAATTGTTCGGTCACGAAAAAGGATCGTTCACCGACGCCAAAGCGCTGAAAGAAGGATTGTTTGAACAGGCCGAAGGCGGCACGCTGTTTCTGGATGAAATCGGCGAATTGGAATTGGGATTACAAGCCAAACTGTTGCGCGTGCTGGAAGAAGGGTGTTTCCGTCGCGTCGGCGGATTGAAAGACGTGACGTATGATGCACGCATCATCGCGGCTTCCAATCGCGACCTCAAGGCCGACACTGTACACTTTCGCCGCGACCTGTTTTATCGCCTGTCCGTCATTCAGATCGAATTGCCTCCGTTGCGCGAACGCGAAGATGATGTGCTGGTGCTGGCGGCGCACTTCATTGAACATTTCAACCATCACCTGCGAAAAAATATCGCCGGGCTGACGCCCGAAGTCATTAACATCTTTCGCCATTACTCGTGGCCGGGCAACGTGCGCGAACTGCGAAACATCATCGAACGAGCCATGATTCTGGAAGACAGTTCGCTGATTACCGCTCAATGGCTGCCTCATTCCATGACGGATTTCCTTCCTCATCCGAGAGCGGTTTCTGCCGCCGTTGAAACGTTATTGCCGCCAACGATTCCCGCTAGTTTGGCCATGACGGACATCAAGCAATTGTTCCCGTTGCCGCCCAACGGAATCAATCTGGAAGCGGTTGAACAATCGTTGCTGCTGCAGGCGTTGGAATTGACCCAGGGTAACCAGACCAAAGCCGCCGAATTGCTGCAAATTTCCCGCGATCAGTTTCGATATCGTTTGAAGAAGATCGAATTCGTTCCTGACGCCCACTCATACCAATAAAAAAAGGCCGGTCGCCAAGGATGTTCCTCGGCGACCGGCCTTTGATGGTTCCGAAACGAGTCAATCGCGATGCCACCAGACGCGGGTGAGTTTGTTACGATGGGAAAACCCGTACCGCGTTTTGCCATGAAACGCTTTGCTGAGCGCGTGTCCCAATCGTTGCGCCAGATGGTCGGTGGTGGTTTCCACCGTCAATCGTCCATCAGCATCAACCTGCCAGTTCATGATTCGCGCCAGCGGATTGTCTTCAGACGCACGTTGAACTTCGTTTTCCAGCAACTGCCGGATTTCGTCCCGGTGCAATGTGGAAAACTTTCCTTCGACATAAACAAACCCGCTCGGCACACCGCTGTGCTGTCGCTGACATGCAGGACAAACGACGGATTGCTGCGCGCGAAACTGTTTGTGTTTGGAAGCGACTCTTGCCGGATCGTTTTTCGACCAACGACGGTCGGCATATACATCCCCGCATACCTGGCACACGGCTGGTTCGGGCAAACTACGCAATGTTCGATGACGCCCAGCTTCGTCGTCTACGTGTTTGGTGAAGGTCTGATTTGTATATCGTTTTGTGGTTTGCATCTTTACACCTCCTCTCTGATCACTTCGACCGAACAAGGCGCATGCGTTGCCACATACGAAGAAACGCTGCCCAACAAAAACCGCTCAATTGCATTCAACCCTTGAGCGCCGACGAAAATGCAGTCCGCATTCCAGTCTTCCGCTTCGTTGACCAGCAAAAATCGAGCATCGCTTTCCTTATGGATTGTAGACACTGACAATCCTGCGCCTTTCAATTTGCCAACGGCTTTATCAATCGCTTCGGTCACGCGAGCTTTTTCATCGGCAATCCATTGCGCGATGGCCGCCGCTGCATATTCCGCTCCGACAGTGATGACGGTCGGGAACCCATTGACGATTCGGGCTTCGCTTCCCTGCGGCCAATGTCGCGAAGCTACGGCATTTACCGCCGCTTCGGCTCCTTTGGAACCATCCACGCCGACAATCAATCGAATCGGCGCGTTCGGATCACGTTGATGACCACGGGCAATTCGCACATTGCATTTCGCCGCGTGCAACACTTTTTGCGACACGCTGCCCAGCACCAGCCGCCCCAGCGCCGTGCGCCCATGCGAACCAACGACAATCAAATCCGGTTGCAGTGTTTCCGCTTTGTGCAAAACCACTTTGGCGGGCGAACCGGTTGCGGCTTCGGCATGAACTTCCCAGTCTGCAAACGAGGCGGCCAACTGTTTGCGCGCCCGACGAGCCATCTCCAATGTTTCCTGTTCTCGTTCCCCGACGTACCGCGTGAAATCCGTTTC
>JAEUQP010000469.1 GCA_016789645.1 Acidobacteriota bacterium
CCATGAATTGATCGTGATGTGCGGAGCTTTCGTCGGATCGCCTTGCACCGGAGTGCCGCCAATCGGATACGGCGCTAAAAACCATTCCATGCATTCCATGTAAGTCGCTGGAGTTCCGTTGCCCTGGTTCATGTTTCGGCATCCGATGAATTTGGCTCCGGGAGCGACGCCGATTTGATTGGTTCCGCCATCATCGCCAATCGTTGTTCCCACCGTGTGCGTCCCATGCCCATTGTCGTCACAGGGCGCAGTCGTATTCGCTCCGCAACCGCCGCCGCCGCTGTGAACGCTGTCATGCCAGTTGTAATTGTGATCGGCAGCCGTTCCATTCCAACCGCGATATTTGTTTTTCAGCGCGTTGTGATCCCAGCGAATGCCCGTGTCTGCACCACCGACGACAATACCTTGTCCGGTGAATCCCATCGCCCAAACTTCAGGCGCGCGAATCGAAGTCACGCCCAGTTCGACCGCTTCGGGAGCGTTCGGCGCAGTCAGCGCACGAATGGCCGCGTTCAATTCTTCTGCTGTCGGCTGAGCAACCAGATTGTTTCGGATTTGCGGATTGCCTTCGATACGGGCGACATCCGGACGCGCGGCCAGTTCTTCCACCAGATCACGTCCCCCGAAAGTCAGCACCGCGTTGACGATATAAAACGATTGCGCGGGACGTTTTCTGACGGTCAACAAATCCACAACCGGAGCTTGCGTCGCCAGCGCTTTGGCCAGCAGCGAATCGCGCACGAATCGTCCTTTGTCTTCTTTGGCATCGAACCGGCTGGCTTCAGCCAGGTCCGCCTGATCGGCGAACACGACAAAAAACTCCGCTTCTTTTCCGTCGGCAGTGTTGGCCAACACCCAGTCGGAAATTTTGGTTTGCCAGGCAGGCGCGGCGCTCACAGATGATTCGCGCTCCAGCAAACTGAAAACGAGCAGCCCTGCCGAAAGCAAAATCAGCAATGCGACAATAACAAAAGGAAAATACAGACGAGGTTTAGCGATCATTCTTATGCTCCGAGTTTTGCCGAAATCCTTATGAAAAACGGGATGAGTAGAGAACGGAACATACGGAAAAAACGGAAGAAACGGAAAAAGAAGTTCCGTCTGTTCTGTTATTTCCGTTTATTCCGTTGTCTTAACGATGCCTGTCTGAATTGTGGCCCCACTTTGCAGAACGTCAAAGCTGCGCCGAGCCACAGCTCAAGGCGCAAAATACCCGGACAGGTCAATCACCAAATCCGTCGTTCCCAGAGCAAACAACTTGAAGGCTCCGTCCGACCCCAGCGCGACGGTGAAGTGGCGATTGGCGATTTGCCCGGTGGTGAAATTGGACGTGGCGATTAAGGGACGCGCAACGTTGCTTGGCCACAAGGTCAGAAATCCGGCCAGCGGATTGACGGTCGTGACATTGCCAACCACGGCCAGTGCCGCAGCGGGAACGGTTTGACCGCCGCATGTTCCGCGCGCTTGCTGGCTGTATTCGACGCCGCCGACAAACGGCGTTCCCGGCGTAAAGCATCCTGGTTCGCCTGAACGGGAATCCAGCAATCGAACCGGCGCGCCCAGCGGATAAAACAACAATCCGGCTCCGTTGATGTCATTAGCTTCAGCGCTGTAATAGCCCAGCACATCCACAACGATGTTCGTCGTCGCCAGCGAAAAA
>JAEUQP010000474.1 GCA_016789645.1 Acidobacteriota bacterium
AAACTTCGTGGAAAAATGGAACGCTGACGATCACGACGCCCGACTTGGGACCGGATCAAGCGCCTTGCCAACATGCGTTCATCTTCAAAATCAGCGGCGCAGATGTCTTGCCGGAGAAATAGAATGAAAAAGCTCAGTTTGGTCAGTGTGATTTTGCTGCTCGCCAGCAGCGTATTCAGCCAGACCACGACCCCACAACCTGTCATTGGTGCGCGTGTGGTCAATGTGCTGCAAATCAATGGTCTGCTGTTCAAAGACCTCAACAAAAACGGCAAACTGGATGTTTATGAAGATTGGCGACGATCTCTGGATGAACGCGTAAATGATCTGGTCGCGCAAATGACCATCGAAGAAAAAGCCGGACTGATGGTCGGGCCTTCATTACCTGCCGGGCCGAACGGAAGCCCCAGCGAACAGGCGGTTTGGGGACAGAACCCGTTTAATCCGGGGCCAGTGCAATTGACTTCGCCCGCAACGACCGACGGCGTGTTGCGACGAAACATTCGCCAATTCATCAATCGTGAAAACCTGCCGGCACGCACGATGGCCACGTGGTTGAATGCTGTGCAGCAAATCGCGGAAGGTTCGCGGCTCGGCATTCCCGTCATCTTTGTGACCAACCCGCGCAACCAATTCGGCACGCAGAATGTGTTTGGCATTCAGGAAGCGGGCAGCGCCTTTTCGCAATGGCCGGGGCCGTTAGGGCTGGCGGCTACACGCGACATTGCCTTGATCGAAGAATTTGCCCGCATTGCCGCGCAGGAATACGTCGCCGTCGGTTTGCGTGGCGCGTATCACCCAACCGCAGACGTGGCGACGGAACCGCGCTGGAACCGCTTCCGCGAAACTTTTGGCGAAGACGCAAAACTGACGACGGAGATCATCACGGCGCTTGTGCGCGGCTTTCAGGGCGAAAAGCTCGGCCCGCGCAGCGTTGCGCTGACGACCAAACATTTCCCCGGCGCAGGCCCCGCCGATGACGGGCTGGATGCGCATTTTCCGTGGGGGAAAAATCAGGTCTATCCGGGCAAAAATCTCGAATATCATTTGCAGCCGTGGAAAGCCGCGATTGCCGCTGGAACCGCGATGATTATGCCGTATTACGCCGTCCCCAAAGGATTGACAAGCGAAGACCTTGGCATGGCGTACAACAAGGAAATCATTACCGATTTGCTGCGCAACAAGCTCGGCTATCAAGGCGTCGTCAATTCCGACACGGGCGTTTCCACCGGCATGCCTTGGGGCGTTGAATCCTTGAGCGTCAAGGATCGCTACAAAAAAGCCATCGAAGCAGGCGTAGATCGCATCGGTGGCGACGCAACGCCGGAACTGATTGTCGAACTGGTTAAAGGTGGCGGATTGACCGAAGCGCGCATTGACGAATCGGCACGGCGCATATTGCGCATCTATTTCGGCCTCGGTTTGTTTGAGAACCCCTACGCCAATCCTGACGAAGCCGAACGCACGGTGCGCAAAAAGGAATTTCAGGACAAAGCCGATCTGGCACAGCGCAAATCCATTGTGTTGCTGAAAAACGCCAACAACCTGCTGCCGCTGAAAAAAGGCTTGCGGATGTATGTCGAAGGTCTGGATGCCAGCGTCGCGGCGCAATTCGGCTATGTTTCGACGACGAATCCCGATGACGCAGACGTGTGCATCGTGCGCGTGAGTCCAACCGCTGGCGGCGGTGGACGTGGGCAAGGTGCCGGGCAGGGTGGTGGCCGTGGTGGTGCGGGTGGCGGCTTCGCGGGCGGAGGCAGACCCGGTGGAGGCGCTCCCGTTGGTGGCAGACCCGGTGGGGGCGCTCCAGGCGGCGGCTTCGGCGGTGGTGGAAACCAGCCCGTTGATTTGACGATTCCGGCTGCGCGTCTGACTTCGGTGCGTGCGTTGATGCAGAAAAAGCCGACGATTGTCGTGCTGCAATTCGACAGTCCGTATGTGATCCCCGAATTGGCGAACGAATCTGCCGCTTTGCTGGCGACGTTTGGCGTCAGCGATGAAGCGTTGTTCGACGTGCTGATGGGGAAGTTCAACCCGACGGGTAAGTTGCCGTTTGAATTGCCTGCTTCCATGGAGGCTGTGCGCGAACAGTTGGAAGACCTGCCGTATGATTCAAAAGCTCCGCTGTTCAAATTTGGCGCGGGATTGAGCTATGACCGCGCAAAGGGAAATCAGTGAAAAGCAAACGCAACTCGTTTCTGGATTCACAGACCAGCAAACGCCAGTGGGTTCGCCAGCCGCTGAGTTTGCTGGCGGTGTTGTTCCTTGGCGTCAATTGCCTGACTGTGGCGCAAACCAAACCGTTTGAGCCAACCGAAGCGACGATTGCTGACATTCATCGGGCGATGCGTTCCGGCAAGCTGACGGCGCGCCAATTGGTCGAAGCGTATTTGAAACGCATTGACGTTTACGACCAATCCACCAAACTCAACGCCATTGTCATCGTCAATCCGAACGCCCTGGCCGAAGCCGACAAGCTGGATGCGGAATTCAAACGCACCAAAAAGATGCGTCCGCTGCACGGCATTCCGGTCATCGTCAAAGACAATTTCGACACCAAGGATTTGCAAACGACGGGCGGTTCCATCGCGCTGAAAGGTTCCATTCCGCCGGATGACGCCTTTCAAGTGCGCAAGCTGCG
>JAEUQP010000535.1 GCA_016789645.1 Acidobacteriota bacterium
CGGCATTATGAAAGCCTTGTCTGGAAGCCAGATTGTGCGGTTCGTGACGCAACAGATTGACGGTAAATCCGGGGCCGAGCGATGAGTAAATGCGATTTTGCTCTGGCGGAAACTGCTTCAGAAAAACCGACGGCGGCGAAACGGAATTGAAATACGCGGCGGTTCTGTTTTGCGGCATCCACCAGTTCAATCCCATCAGCCGTTGTTCCCAGTAACAAGCCGCGCCGATTACGATAACCAGCAACGCTGTTCGCCAAGGCGATTTTGCCAGCTTCAAGCCGTACCACACGCTCGCTGCAAACAATGCTGTGAGCAACAGTTTGGCTTTCAACAGCGCTGGTTCACTCAATCCGACCGGCCAAAATGTTTGCCCAGCCTCCACCGGTTTGTTTGCCAGTTTGATCAGCACGACACTTGACGCAATGGTCAGCACAGTTAGCGCCGCAGCGATCCATCGAGTGCGCGGAGTGTCGGCCATCTGCTTCAAAAAAGTCGCCGCAGCATCCCAGCCAAGCGCCGCCAGCACCGAAACCGCCAGCGTCCATTCGTAAGCGTGTCGCCAGGGAATGCGAAACAAGTTCAAAACCGGAATGCGAAACGCCAGCCGATACAGCGGCGTATGATCGCCCATCATCAACAGCATGCTGAGTAAGGCAATCAGTAACCAGAAAAATGTCCGGCGATGCGTTCGCGGTGAAAAGCAGGCCGCGATAATTGCCACAATGGCAAAAAGAACGGCCAGCAAAGGCACGTACGCCGTTGCTTCGTAGTTGTGGTGATAAATCGGATTGAGAAGCGATTGCCAGAATTGCAGAGGGGAAAATGATCCGCCGCTGAAAATTTCGTAAGTCAGCGTGCGGCGAATGCTGAGTCGTTGCGCTTGCATGGTTTCGGCGATTTGAAACGCCGCCAGACAGGCCGCCAAGCCAACCCCGCCAACGCCGACCAAAAACGGTTTCCAGCGTGGCCAGGTAATCAATTTGTCATCGGCAATCAAACTGAGAAACAGCCCGTATGCCAGCGCAATCATTCCGGCGTACAAAAAACCTTGTCCCAAACCAGTCAACACGGCCATCGCATAGGCCAAACCCGCGCCGATCAAACAACGAACAAACGAACGAGTCCGCGCGCGCTCCATGGCGATCAGCATCAGCGGCATCCACATCACAGCGTTGGTGAACATCGCCGTTTGTCCCAAACCGCTGACCATAAATCCGGCGTAGGTGAAACTCAGCGCGCCGAGCAGGGAAGCAAGCCGACGGAGTCCGATTTCTCGCAGATACGCAAAGAGGAAAATCGGCGCGAGCAAGTAAGGGGCAAGCACGTAAATGTGCTCAGCCAAATGACCGGGCAGAATCAGATAAAACCACGTCAGCGGATACCCGATGCCCAGTTGCGCCATCGCCAGCAGCGGATAGCCAGACAAAATGTGCGGCGTCCACAACGGCAACGATCCTTGCCACACCATTTCCCAAGCGACTTTTCGCATCGGGTAGCTGTAGACCAAGGCGTCTCCGCTGACGAAGTAATAGCCGCCAAAAATGCCTTGCCAAAAATAGATGACGAACGGGCCAGCTATTGTCAGCAAGGCGAGTGCTTCGGCTCGGATTTTTTGAAGCATGTTCATCAACTGCGAGTCAGTTGCCGATACTTAATGCGATGCGGTTGGTCAGCGGCTGCGCCAAGTCTGGCTTTGCGGTCGGTTTCGTATTCGGAATAGTTGCCGTCGAACCAGACGACTTTCGAATCGCCCTCAAACGCCAGAATGTGCGTGGCAATGCGATCCAGAAACCAGCGGTCGTGGCTGATGACTACGGCGCATCCGGCGAAGTTTTCCAGGGCTTCTTCCAACGCGCGCATCGTGTTCACGTCCAGATCGTTGGTCGGTTCGTCCAGCAGCAATACGTTCGCGCCGGATTTGAGCATTTTGGCCAGATGCACTCGATTGCGTTCGCCGCCCGAAAGCATGCCGACTTTCTTTTGCTGGTCGCTGCCGTTGAAATTCAACCGCGAAACATACGCGCGCGAATTGACCAGCTTGGTTCCCAGTTGAATCTGATCCTGTCCGTCGGAGATTTCTTCCCAGATGGTTTTTTCCGGGTCGAGTGTGCGCGATTGATCCACGTATCCAAGCTGCACTGTCGCGCCGGTTTTGAACGTGCCGCTGTCGGGCTGTTCCTGTCCGGTGATCAACTTGAAGAGCGTGGTTTTGCCTGCACCGTTCGGGCCGATGACGCCGACGATGCCGCCCGGCGGCAGCGAAAACGACAGATTCTCAAACAGCAGTTTGTCGCCGTAACCTTTGCTGACCTTGTCGGCTTCGATGACGACATCGCCCAGGCGCGGCCCCGGTGGAATGTAAATTTCCAGTTCGGCGGATTGTTTGTCGGCCTCCTGTTTCAGCAGGTCTTCATAAGCCTTGATGCGGGCTTTGCTTTTGGCGTGGCGAGCTTTGGGGGCCATCCGAACCCATTCCAGTTCGCGTTCCAATGTCTTCTGGCGTTGCGATTCGGCGCGCTCTTCTTTGCGCAACCGTTCCTGTTTTTGTTCCAGCCACGAAGTGTAATTGCCTTTCCACGGAATGCCTTGGCCACGATCCAGTTCCAGAATCCAGCCCGCGACGTTGTCTAGGAAGTAGCGGTCGTGGGTGACGGCGATGACCGTGCCTTCGTATTTTTGCAGGTGCTGTTCCAGCCAGCCGACGGTTTCGGCGTCCAGATGGTTGGTCGGTTCGTCGAGCAACAACACGTCAGGCTTTTTCAGCAACAAACGGCAAAGCGCGACGCGGCGGCGTTCTCCGCCCGACAGCACCTTGATTGCCGTATCGCCCGGCGGACAGCGCAACGCGTCCATGGCCATTTCCAAACGACTGTCCAAATCCCATCCGCCCAGCGCATCCAGTTTTTCCTGCACTTCGCCCTGGCGTTCGAGCAACTTGTTCATTTCGTCGTCGTCCATCGGTTCGGCGAATTTGGCGTTGATGTCGTCGAATTCTTTCAACAGATCAACGACTTCCTGCGCGCCTTCTTCGACGATGTCGCGGACAGTTTTCGTTTCGTCGAGCTGCGGTTCCTGTTCCAGATAACCGATGCTGTAACCGGGCGAGATGGCGATTTCGCCCTGAAAATCCTTGTCCACGCCGGCCAGAATGCGCAGCAGTGAGGATTTGCCGGAACCGTTCAAACCCAGCACGCCGATTTTCGCGCCGTAAAAATAACCGAGATAAATATCCTTGAGGACAGCTTTCTTGTCGTAAAACTTGCTGACCCCGACCATAGAGTAAATGACTTTGTCAGGTTGTTGGCTCATTGATGGTTCTGATGATTCATTGGAATTGGTGCTGTTAAGGTTGAGCATCTTGTCGCAGGCAACGACAAATAACAAGGCGGGCAGAACAGCATCAAGTTATGACGTGTTGAATTTCAGTCTGATTGCGGAACCGGCAACCGAATCTTGTCAGCGGCGAAAACATAAATGGAAAACGTCTCCGGATCAGCAACGGACGCGGGCTGATTTCGTATTCGGGAATAGGACACTAAAAAATAGGGAAGTGCGGACGAACAAAATATGAAAATTTGAAGGTCGCTACAAATTTTCGCAGATTTTGGAGTGGGACATTTTTTCTCAGCCGTGTTAACTCGCCAAAATGTGTAATTTAGACTCGGTGGAAATGATACGAGTTTATCGGAATACAACTTGCAATGAACTGACCGAGCTTAAACCTTCCAAGATTTCAGGCTAAGCCGTTTGGTTTTGGAACTGTTATTCACTCCAAATCAAAAAAATACCTAACTGTAGGAGTTTCAGGAGGATAGTTACATGAAACATTCATTTCGCTTTCTGGCGACCGCGCTCGCGCTTTTGTTGAGCCTTTCGTGGTCTGCCAATGCACAATCCACTGCCGGAACCATTTCCGGCACAGTGAGCGACCCGCAAGGAGCAGTGATTGCCAATGCGGCAGTGACTGCTCGAAACATCGGCACCAATGAATCCCGTTCGACGACCACTGATGGAGAAGGCCGGTACCGGTTCCCGAATTTGCCCGTCGGCAAATACGAAGTCACCATCCAGGCCAAAGGCTTTGCCAAATATATCCGCACCGGCGTCGAACTGCTGCTCAATCAGGAAGCAGTCGTCAATGCGCCGCTCAAGACCAGCACGGTCGAAGAAGTCGTGACCATCAACGAAAACGCTTCGTTGCTCAACACGACCAATGCCGAAGTCAGCACACGTTTTGACAGCAAGCGGTTGTCGGAATTGCCGCTCGCGCCGAATCGCAACGTGTTGAACATTGCCCTGTCAGCGGCTGGTGTCAGCCAATTGGGCAGCGGCCAGACCGGATTCGCGCAAGGTTTGAACTTTTCCGTCAACGGCATGCGGTTGCGTTCGAATAACTTCATGCTCGACGGTCAGGACAGCAACGATCCCAGCGTCAGCGGTTCGCAGCAACCGATCAACAACCCCGACGTTGTCCAGGAATTTCGCTTGGTGACCAACCAATTCGCGCCGGAATATGGCCGCGCCGCCGGTTCGGTCGTCAACATCGTCAGCAAATCCGGCTCCAACAATCTGCACGGCTCGGCCTTCTTCTTCAATAACAATGAAGTGTTCAACGCCCGCAGCAATCTGGACAAAGCTGCCGGATTCCAGGATGCGCCGCGCCGCAACGAAAACCAATTTGGTGGTACGCTCGGCGGGCCAATCATCAAAGACAAAACCTTCTTCTTCGGCTCGTATCAACGCTGGACAGACCGTCAGCTCGGAGCCGGTGCCACCATCGCAGGCGTGCCGACCGAAGCCGGTCGCCAGATTTTGCAAGCGCAAGCTGGTAGCCGCCCGCAAGTCGCTGCCCTGTTGAAATTCCTGCCGGCAGCAACAACGCCGAACAACACGTCGGCGAACTTCACACTCAACAACCAGACCTTCACTGTGCCGCTCGGATCGCTGACCAGCGCCAACTCCGTTGCGTTTAACAATCATCAGTGGAGCGGACGCGTGGATCATCGGTTCAACGAAAAACACCAGATCAATGGCCGGTTCTTCTTCAACGATGAAAGCAGCGTTGGAACCGGGCAGGCTACGCCGCGCGGTTTGGCGAATCTGGTGACGACGCGCAACCAGTCTGCTAACGTTGGAATCACCAGCATTCTGTCGAACACGCTGGTCAATGAAGCTCGTATCGCTTATCAACGATTCGGCTCCGTCACCAACGCGCAAGACCCGTCGTCAGAAACCATTCCGTCCATCGAAATCAACCAGCTTGGTTTGATTGGGTTCAACGCCGCCGCGACGCGCACGGCAATTGGATTGGCGGTCAATTTGCCGCAATTCCGATTCAACAACACCTATCAAATTCTGGATAACCTTTCCTGGACGAAAGGAAGCCATGCGATGAAATTCGGATTCGATTTCCGTCGCGTGCAGGTCAAGAGCTTTTTCTTCCCGACCATCCGCGGTCGTGTTGCTTACGCCACTCTGGACAGCTTTGTGAATGACGTGGCCATTGCGTCCGCCATCAACAAGCCGGTTCCAGGCGGATCGGAAATTCAGTACTACAACTGGTACGACTATTTCTTCTATGCCCAGGACGAATGGAAAGTCCGTCCGAATCTGACGCTGACTTATGGTCTGCGTTACGAAACGCCGGGCAACTCCATCGGTTCGCTGCAACCGTTCAATGACGCCATTCTGGCAGCGAATGGCAACAACCCGGTGTTCCGGTTCCGCAATCCGGGACGCGACACCAATAACCTGCAACCGCGCTTCGGTTTCAACTGGCGTCCGAATTTCGGCGACAGCGGCATTGCTGGCATGGTTTTCGGCGGCGATAAAACCGTCATTCGCGGCGGGTATTCGCGCACCAACGATTACGGGTTCATCAACATCAACCTGAACATCGCCAGCGCTTTCCCGTTTGTGTTTGCGTTGAATCCTTCGCTGACCAACGCTTACGCGAACCTGCTCAGTGCGTCTGCGCCGCCGACGGGCAATCTGCCGTTCATCACGCAAACGACGGTTGGCTCGGACTTCCGTTCGCCTTCCGCTGATCAGTTCAGCCTTGAAGTTTCGCGCGAACTGTCGAAAGACGTCGTGTTGCGCGTTGGTTATGTCGGCACGAAAGGCAACGGTTTGTTCCAAACTGTGGATGGCAACCCGGTTGTCAGGGAGCGCACGAATCGCACTGATCCGAACTTCCTCTACAATCCAACGGGCACCACGCTGACCAACCAGCCGCGCCGTGTGGATTTGACGCGCGGTGTCGAACGTCTGCGCTGCAACTGCGCGCAATCCATCTATCATTCGCTGCAGGTCAGCTTGGATAAACGGCTGAGCAAGAACTTCAGCGCGGGCGTGCATTACACCTGGAGCAGCTTCATTGACACGGCGTCGGAAATCTTCAACCCGCAACCGCAGGGCGAAGTCGCCACGCCGCAAGACCCCTTCAACCGCAACGCCGACCGCGCGCGTTCCAGCTATGATCGTCCGCACCGCTTCACGGGCAACATGGTGTATGAGTTTCCGTTCTTCCGCGATCAAGCGGGCGCTCTGGGCCGTGTGTTGGGTGGATGGCAAGCCAACGCCTTCTTCACGCTGCAAAGCGGAACGCCGTTCACGATCCTGAACGGTGCGGATCCGGCGGGCGTGCTGCAAGGCATTGACGCGCTGGTGGGCAACGCGATTCGTCCGAACCTGAACACGACGCTCGACCTGTCCGGCATGAATCTGATCGAGATTCGCGCGGCGGGCGGCGCCAGCCTGTTCTCCGCTCTGGCGGCAGGACAGCGCACCGGCAACGTCGGACGCAACACCATTCGCGGCGACGGAATTCAGAACCTGGACTTCGGCATCTTCAAAAACACGAAAATTTTTGAAGGCCACAACCTGCAATTCCGTGCGGAGTTCTTCAACCTGACCAACACGCGCAACTTCGGTACGCCGAACACCGCGATCAATTCGGGCGCGAACTTCCTCAATCAGTGGACCACCAACGGCGGCAACCGCCGCATCCTGATGGGCCTGCGCTACACGTTCTAACCGATTTGGTTGGAATACCAACTCAAAAGGCTGGAAGCACATATCGTGTTTCCGGCCTTTTGATGTTTTGACAATGGCTCTATTTGCCGTTTCGGTCTAAGCCGCGTTTGATCCTGCTCAATATTCCACAAAGCATTTCGACGTCGTATTTGGACAGGTTGAATCTGAAAAAGCTGCTGCGTATTCGCCGCTTCAAGTCCGGTTCGTTGCCAGGCAGCACGAAATCTATCTGGTGCAATACATCCAGCAACAACTGCAACGCGGCTTCGGTCGCGCCTGCGGTTGCGGTTTCCGCCGGACGGGGAACAAATTCCGTTTGCGCCTGATTCCGCACCAATTCATAACAGCACACGGCAACGGCTTGGCCAAGATTCATCGAAGGGCAATTGGGCTGCGTGGGAATGCTCATCACGCGGTGACATCGGCTGAGGTCTTCGTTCGTCAGCCCATGTTTTTCTGAACCGAAGACCAGCGCCAGGTTGTATTCCGCCTCGGCCAGTTCGCGGCTGAGTTCGAGCGGCGTGAACACAGTTTGTTTGGCTTCGACGCGCGTGCGGTCGGTGGTGCCGATGACCAGATTGCAATCGGCGATGGCTTCGTCAAGCGTGGCGACGACACGCGCGTTGGTCAGCACGTCCATTGCGTTCGGCGCAGAACTGACTTCGCTCCACACTGGCGGATGCACGGCGACGACCGTCAACGCCTGAAACCCGAAATTTTTCATGGCACGTGCCACCGCGCCGATGTTGTTCGGATCGCGCGGGCGAACGAGCACGATTTTGCAATTTGATAAATTCACAAGAGTAAGCCGCAGAGTTGGCGAACAGGAACGCTCGCCAACTCTGCGGCCATGGTTGCAATCAACTGCTTCGGTTTATTTTTTGGCTTGCGCCGCCGGAGCTAGAACGTGGGATTTTTCCGTCGCCGGATTGAAGGTGATGCGGCGTTTTTGCACGTAGGCAATCTTGCCCAGATTGGACGCCAACGCTGAACGATGGCCACTGACTACATCGGAATTCGGCGTTTTGTTTGCCTTGATGCTATCGAGGAAATTGCGAACGTGTTCGGCTTCGAGCGGCTTTTTAGCCTGCACGGTCACTGGCGGCGGCGGAGCCTGACGACGTTCGGGAGCTTGCTGCCAAACGTATCTGCCGCGATCAATGTAGATGCTGCCGTTGGAACCGTAAAACTCAATTGCCGCTCCGCGAGCGCCGGGCACCAGCGTCGCGTCAAAGGTTGCCATCCATTCTTTCGGGTATTCCAGTTGAATCGAAAGCGTGTCCGGCGCGGTTCGACCGTCTTTGTAATGATAGATGCCGCCCGCTGCCGTGGCCGCCGTCGGCAACTCTTCGCCCAGAAACCAATGCACCACGTCAATCCAGTGCGTGAACAAGTCGGTGATCTGGCCGCCGCCGAAATCGAAATACGCGCGCCAGTTGTAAAACTGATGAGCATCAAACGGACGCGCTTTGGCCGGGCCTACCCAACGTTTCCAATCCAATCCGGCGGGTTGGTCTTTGAAGTTCGGTTTGCGCAAATGGTACGTGTTGCCGTGCCAGTACGTGCGCACAAACGCGATTTTGCCGATCTTGCCATTGTCGAAATACTCGCGTTTGGCTTCGGCGTAATGTGTGCCGCTGCGTTGTTGCAACCCGACCTGGAAAATCGTCTTGTTCGCATTGACGGCCTGAATGATCTTGTGGCCTTCCTGCCAGGAATAGGTCAGCGGTTTTTCGCAATACACGGCTTTGCCCGCGTTGCAGGCGTCCACAGCCTGAATGGCGTGCCAGTGATCCGGCGTGGCGATCAACACGGCGTCCACGTCTTTGCTGGCCAGCAGTTCGTTGTGAATGCCGTAAGTTTTGGCCTGACCGCCCGCTTTTTCTTTCTGTTCGAGCATCGGTTTTTCGTATACGTCGCAAAGCGCCGTGACTTCGCAATCCGGTTCTTTCAAAAACCAGCTCATCACGTCGCCTCCGCGATTGCCTGTGCCGATGACGCCCAACCGCACACGGTCGTTGGCTCCCAACACCTTGTTCCAGCTTGCCGCCGTCATGGCAACGCCCGCCGCGCTTTTGGCAAGAAAATCACGCCTTGAATTTTGTTCCATGGAAATTGTCCTCTCTGTTTTGATCCGCGAAGCGACACGAAAATTCACGAAGAACTTTAACGAGCGCCCCAATGTAGGTGGTTATTGAGTTAAAAATTTGGCGACCGCCACGTTGACCTTTGCGCCTTCGCAGGTTGCGTACACGTGGCCGCATGCGTTGTTGACTTCCAGCACGTCGGCTTTCAGCAATCGGGCGAATTCAACTGCCGGATCAGGGTTGACCATCATGTCCTGCCGAGCGACGACGACCAGCACTTTGGCTTTGACCGTCTGAGCGGCTTTAGTCATCGAACCAAATGGTTTGCTGATGTCGTGCGCCATCATCGCGCGAAGCTGCGACGCCCAATCATCCGCTTTGAACGTGTCCAGGTAATTCTGTTCTTCCTTTTTGACAAAGGCTTCAAACTCTTTCGGCGGAGTCGCCGAGTTGCGATAGGCCGGTGTGAACAATGCCAGCGCGTGAATGCGTCCGACCAACGCGGCTCCGGCGTTGTCGCTGGTGTCGAATTTCCGCGCGTCCTCAATCGCTTTCAATTCGGTAGACCACAGCAACAAATCAAACGCCGTCTGGTGCGTCGTGCCGACAATCGGAACGGCCAGTTTCATCATTTCGGGGTAAGCGACCATCCATTCAAACGTCTGCATGCCGCCCATCGAAATTCCCATCACCGCGTGCAGCTTTTTGATGCC
>JAEUQP010000542.1 GCA_016789645.1 Acidobacteriota bacterium
GTGGAATATCCGGATAGTTTGCGTCTGTCTTCGAGGGAGCAGAGACTCCGCGCAATTTTTTACGATTACACGAACAACCGGCCAATTGTGGTGGACAGCGCATTGAATGACACGCGGCTGACGACGGCTGCTGTCGGAACGGCGCAACCGTTGCCAAGCGCGGATGAATTCGAGGCTGCGGTAGATATCGTCCGAAACCACAAAGGGTATTCCGATTTGTTCAAAGCTGGAGCGACAGCGTATCGCCCGATGCCGCCATTGCTGTCGGAAAGCACGACCACGGAACGCACGCTAAACGTTGGCATTGAAGCTCCCGGAACTGATACGCCGAATCAGATTGTGGCCATCAACATGATTCGCAACACGGTTTCGACTTATATCAAAAACGCTCCGCCGAACGCGCGAGCCGTTGCGATGTCATGTGGACTTCCGAGCGCAGGGCAGGGAACCACCTCGCGCGGAACAGCCGGACAGTTCAATTTGACGATCAGCGCGGGCGGAGTTCCCATTTGGCAAATGCTGGTCATTCGCCCTTCGGCATCGTCCGGCACGCGCGGCTCAGGCGTTGAAATCCGCGACGTTTCTTATCTGGGCAAAACGATCCTGAAACGTGCCCACGTTCCCATTTTGAATGTGCTGTATGACAACGGAGCTTGCGGCCCGTATCGCGATTGGCAATGGCAGGAAGGTTCGTTTATCGCCAACGGAACCGACGTGGCCGCAGGAATTCGCCAATGCACATCCGCGCCGCAAACCTTTCTGGAAAGCCAAAGCGACACCGGGAATTTCCGAGGCGTAGCGATTTACCAGGACCCGGTAAACAACGAAGTCACCCTCGTCAGCGAATTGGAAGCCGGATGGTATCGGTACATCACCCGGTGGGAATTTTCGCCCGCCGGTGTGATTCGAGCACGATTCGGGTTTGATGGTGTCAACAATTCCTGTGTTTGTAACGCGCACTTTCATCACGCGTATTTCCGATTGGATTTTGACCTCAACGGCGCTGGTCGAAATCAGTTTACCGAATACGACACTCGCTCGTTTTTCACTCCGCTGCTGACCGAAGTGAAACGGTATCGCGATTACATTCGCGGCAGATATTGGACGGTAGAAAATTTGCTGAGCGGGGAACTGGTGACGATTCGTCCCGGAGCCAATGACGGCATTGCGGACACTTACGCGCGTGGCGATGCGTGGTTTTTGCGATACCGCAGCACGGAACTCGACGACGGGCGAAACTCCACAGGATCAAACACGGAAGCCAATTTGGATGCTTTCGTCAACGGCGAATCCATTGCCGAACAGGACGTGGTGATGTGGTACGCCGGGCATTTTTATCACGTGTATGCTGGCGGAGAAACAGGCCATTTGGTCGGGCCGGACATCATCGTCAATCGCTGGTAGCTGAAATTGGCCGCGTAATGCAGTACGGGGAGCGTTAGCGACCTGAGTTTTCTGAAGACAAACATTGAGAAAGCTCAGACCGCCAACGCTCCCCGTTTTGTGTTTTGATTCAGCGATAAATTCGCTGATAGGCGAGATAGTGATTCGTGACTTTGAACACGTAATCTTTGGTCTGGCTTTTCAGAATCTCGACGACAAAGCGGTCGGTGTCTGAGCTTCCGGCGCGCGCCATCCAGCGGCGAACCGAATCTTCGCTGCCGTTGTAAGCAGCGGCGGCGGCCTGTGGAGATCGGAATTCGTCGAACAGATTTTTCAGATATTGCGAACCAAACAGCACGGCGGTGTCAGCGTTGTACAAATCGTTCTGCTCGAAATCGCGAAGTCGCAATTGCGCCGCAATCACCAACGACGTGGACGAGATGAATTGCATCAAACCGCGAGCCGCCGCGTAACTTTTGACGCGCGGGTTGTAAGCGCTTTCCTGCCGTGCAATCGAAAGCACGAATCGCGGATCAACTCCGCGCGACGTGGCGTGGCGAGCCAGCGAATCGCGAAACGGCATCGGGAACATGACTTCCGCCGTTTCGCGCGGCAGTAATTCCAGCCGGTAATCTTCCGGCAGCGAATTCAAAATCGGATCGCCATAATCCAAACTCCGTTTGGCGCATTCGCCGCGCGAACAATAAAACGCAATCGTGGCACGACTCGCTCCGGTTTCGGCCAGTTCCGGTGCGCCTTCGTCAAACAATCCCAGAAAAAGCAATTCGTTGGCAATCGTTTGATGGCTGGTTCCAGCGGCGGCAGCTTCGCCCTGGTCGAGCGGCGCGCTACGCCCGGAAGGCGTGTAGGCAATTGTGGCCACTTGATGTCCGCGCAATTTTGAATAGGCGTTTTTCAAAATCTGGAACAGTTCCGTGCGCGTAGGTTCGTCGTTGACGAGCCGCAACGCCTGAGTCGCGGCGATTTTCGCTGCCGTCGCATTCGCCTGGGCATTGGCGGAGCGGGCATAGCCTAAAAACTTGTCTCGTTGCGCGGCGACCAAAGCTTTCGCGCGCGCATTGGCCGACAGCGACTGCAACCGTTCGCTGGCTCGCCATCCGTAATAGCCAGTGGCGCCGGCGCGAACTTCCGGCATGGCCAGATACTCGCTAATGGCTTCATCATATCGTCCGAGCTTTTCCAGACAATACGCCCGCATGAACGTGACTTCAGGCAAATTCGTCGTCGCTGTTTGCCCGCGCACGTTCAATCGAGCCGATTTCAATGCCGTGAATTCGACAAAGGCCGCTTGATAATTTCCTTGCGTCAATCGGATCAACGCGCGTTTGAATTGCGCCGTGACGACGGCAAACGGATCGCTGAGCGCCATTGCCCGCGTCACCCAACCCAACGCTTCGTCGTTGCGCCCGGCAGTTCGCAGCGTGTCAATCGCATTCAAGTGCGCGTAGGTGACGTATTCGCTCTTCGGGTAAGTGCGAATGAACTCTTCGTAACGCGCAACGGCTCCATCCGTATTGCCCAGGTATTGGCGGCAATGGCCGACGTAATAAAATCCAAGTTCTCCATCCGGGGTCGCAGGAAATTCCTTGCCAACCTGCTCATACCACTTCGCGGCATCAACAAAATTATCTTCCAGGAAAAAGCCTCGCCCGATGTTGAACAGCGCTTCGGAACGTTTGGTGCTGTTTGGGAAACGCCCCACCACCGCCAACCAATGTTTGCGCGCTTCGGCGAAATGACGATTGAACTGATAAATCCGCGCGCGGCGCAGATGTGTTTCTTCGCTGAGCAAGGCGTTGGACGCGTCGTCCAGTTTGTCCAGGCCAGTAATTGCGCGAAGCGAAATGTCGTCTTGGGAATTAGCGACAAGCGCCGATTCAAACGTCGCTCGCGCTGCTTCGTTTTGCCGGGCGGCGACCTGCGCTTCGCCGATCATTCCCAGATGGTCGCGTCGCACGGTCATCGAACTCCGCAGCAAATTGACGACGGCTTGATATTGACCTGACTTGAAATAACTTTCGGCCAGCCGCGTCACCGCGCGGTCTCGCCACAGATGATCGCCGAATTGTCCGATCATCTGTTTCAAAAACCGCTGTTCTTCTTTCGCATTGCCTGTTGCCCGCGCAATTTCCGCCTGATGCCACAACGCATAACCAGCCAACGGCGAATTCCGGGCAACAACGGATTTCAG
>JAEUQP010000571.1 GCA_016789645.1 Acidobacteriota bacterium
TCGCGTTTCGGCGCGGGAAGTCTGGCCAAACACCTTCGCGAAGCCGAACAAGCCAACGCCACTTGCCAGTTGTTGCCATTACCCAAAATCGCTCTGGACATTGACGAGCCAGAAGATTTGGCCGAATTGCTGACGCGAGGGCAGGGAAATCCGATCCACGATTTGCTGATGGAACTGAACGTCCCCGAACGGTTGAAACGGTTTGTTGAAACGCAGCCAAACTGATTTCCTGGCAAATCAATTGGCGGGTTCGGTGACCATGTTCCAAATCTGAATATCCACCGGTTTGGCGATCAGGTCGGCAATTCCTGCGCGAAAGGCCTGGATGTGATCGGATTTTGCGTGCTGGTCCAGCCCGGCCAGACTTGTCCAGTTTTCATAAAAGACGAATTTGGTCGAATCGCTGGCCAGTTGGTGCAGGTCGTAATTGATGCAGGCTTCTTCAGCGCGTGTGGCAGCGGTGACGACCTGAGCATGTTCGATAAACGCGGCTTCGGTTCCGGGTTTGACTTCGATGTGAGCAATGACAGTGACTTTTTCTGAACTCATTGAATTTTATTGTCCTTGTGAAAAATGAAGTAGGTGATTTTGGCAAACGCCGCCGCGAATGTGCCATCTGAGTTGGCGGCTGGCAAGTTCGAGAACGAGAAATGAAGAAAAGCTTTGTTGTCAGTTGCCAGTTCCTTGTCGCAAGACGATACTTGCGCCTCACGTTCGACCTTCAACAACCGACACCCAAATTATGACTACTGGCTATCTGAGCTTGGTTTTGCATGCGCACCTGCCGTTTGTGCGTCACCCCGAATATCCTGACTTTTTAGAGGAAGACTGGCTGTACGAGGCCATCAGCGAAACGTACATTCCGCTGTTGGTCGCGTTCAATCATCTGCGTGACGAAGGCGTGAAGTTCCGTCTGACGATGAGCATGACGCCTCCGCTGTGCGAAATGCTGACCGATCCGCTGCTGCAACAGCGTTACGTTCATCATCTGGACAAGCTGTGCGAACTGTCGGAAAAGGAAGTCGAGCGAACAGCCAAAGAAGCTCCGCAATTTCATGCCGCCGCGTTGATGTACCGCAGCCATTTCAACGAATGCCGCGACGTGTTCGAGCGCGTTTACCAACGCAACATCGTGCGCGGATTCAAAGAGCTTCAGGATGCAGGGTATCTGGAAATCATCACCTGCTGCGCGACGCACGGCTATTTGCCGTTGATGTCAAACGAAACCGCCACACGCGCGCAAATCCAAATCGCCCGCGAAAATTACATCAAACATTTCGGACGGCCTCCGCGCGGAATCTGGCTGGCGGAATGCGCCTTCAACCCCGGCGATGACAAATACCTGCACGAAGCCGGGATCAAATTTTTCATCGCCGACGCGCACGCGATTTTGTACGGCACGCCGCGCCCTCGCCGAGGCATTTACGCGCCGGTCATCACGCCGGAAAACGTCGCCGTCTTTGCCCGCGACACCGAAACCAGCGAACAGGTCTGGAGTTCGGAAATCGGGTATCCGGGCGATCCCGATTACCGCGAGTTTTACCGCGATCTGGGGTACGACGCGCAGGATTTCGAATACATCAAACCGTATCTGCACGACGACGGAGTGCGCCGCAACATCGGCGTCAAATATCACCGCATCACCGGCAAAGTGGATCTGCATTTGAAAGCGCCCTACGTGCCGGAATGGGCGACGAACAAAGCGGCTTCACACGCGGCAGACTTTTTGGCCAACCGCCGCGCGCAAGCCGGACATTTGCATTACACGTTGGGACGCGCGCCGCTGATTCTGGCTCCGTACGATGCGGAGTTGTTCGGTCACTGGTGGTTCGAAGGGCCGCAGTTTTTGTTTTATCTGTTCAAAAAACTGCATTACGACCAGGATGAAATTCAGCCGATTTCGCCGATTGATTACCTGCAGATTTATCCCGAAAACCAGCGGCAAACGCCGTCGGCTTCGTCGTGGGGAGCGGAAGGCTACAACCGCGTCTGGATCAACGCCGAAACCGATTGGCTGTACATGCATCAGCACGCCGCCGAACGACGAATGGTCGAACTGGCCGAACGCTTCCCGAATGCCGACGGTTTGTTGCTGCGTGCGTTGAATCAGGCCGCGCGCGAATTGTTGCTGGCGCAATCGTCGGATTGGGCGTTCATCATTACCACCGGCACGATGGTGCAATACGCGGTCAAACGCTTCAAAGATCACATTCACCGCTTCACGAAGATTTACGACATGGTCAATGCCAACTTGATTGACGGAAGCTGGCTGGCCGAAGTCGAGCGCCGCGACACGATCTTTCAGGAAATTGATTACCGCGTTTATCACCCGATTGCCTAACCGATGCAGTACCCGGAGCGTAAGCGACTGGGTTCACCCATTTGCACACCGACCCGGTCGCTCACGCTCCGGGTACTGATATGAATTCGCGCCTTCTTGTCGAAGCCAGCTTTTCCATCGAACTCCGCACCGTTACGCGAAGCGATTTTGAATTGTCGGCTCAGCCTGACTTTCTGCTGCTGCATGTTCTCAACTCTCAAGTCTCAAATTTGAAATCCGGCGCAAGCTTCCTTGCCAATCCAAATGTGGCGACGGAGCTAACTCTGGAGCGGCGAAAAACCGATTTGCTGCTGGTTCGATTGAAACCGGAATTGTTGATCGAAACCGCCACGCGATTGCGGCTGTATCAAACCGGAGCGCATCTGCTGTTTCGTTCGCCGATGCAACCCGTCACCGAAGACCTTCGGTTGCGGCAAACGCTGGAATCCATTCTGGCGGAACTGGAAACCGGCGCGGCGGGTTGGCGGGAAGTCATACGGTCGCTGGTGAATCAACTGGCGGTGTATTTGCTGCGCGAATACATCAACGTGCGGCGGTCGGAGGAAATGGAATTGTCGCGCGTTGGATTGGTGGATCGCCGATTGCGCCGCGCCATCGAGTTCATGCACGACAACTGCGGACGCGAACTATCCTTGAGCGAAATCGCCGCCGCCGCTTACCTGAGCGAATTTCACTTCGCGCGACTGTTCAAAAAAATCACCGGTTTGACGCCGCACGGCTTTCTGGCCGGATTGCGCGTCGAACGCGCTCGGCGACTGCTGGCCGAAAGCGATCTTTCGATTGTCGAAGTCGGCGCAGCGGTCGGGTATGCCAGCCAGAGCCATTTCACCAAAGTTTTCCGCGAAGCCACTGGAATGACTCCGCGCGCTTTTCGGCAAGCGCTGCAAGGCAGTGACACTCAATAAACCATTCGACTATACTGCGCCTGCCTCAGAAGCTGCATCTGTCTATCAACTCAACCGTCGTAAGTATACCGGCTAGTTCGAAGCGGGGATGAGCAGTTTATGCTGAATCCTTTTATACGAAATCCTTTTTGGCGACTTATTTCAACAGTGAGCCTGATGTGCCTTGTCACCTTCGTCAGCTACGGCCAGCAGTTGCCGATTAAAGCCTGGACGACAGCCGATGGCCTGCCTCATAACCATATCAACCGCATCTGGCGCGATTCGCGCGGCTATCTGTGGATTTGCACAGATGAAGGCTTGGCGCGTTTCGACGGGTATCGCTTCGCCAACTATGGAATGGCGCAAGGACTGCCAAGCGCCACCATCAATGATTTCATCGAAACGCACGATGGCGCGTACTGGGTGGCGACCGATGGCGGGGTGTGTCTGTTCAACCCGCTGGGCAAGGCCGCGCCGTCGAACACGAATCAACCAGCCCCGATATTTACGGTCTATCGCGTGAGCAAGCGGGAAGAAAGCAATCACGTCAACAGTTTGCTTGAAGACCCGGACGGTTCGCTTTGGCTGGCGACTTCTGGGGGACTATTTCATTTGCAGCGAACGAATGGGCAGATTCGCATTGAAGCGATTGAAATCGGTTATCCAGCAGGTTTCCGCGACGAACGGCACGTGACCAAGCTCTTCTTGGATTCACGTGGGGTGTTATGGGTAATGGCGATCAGCGGGCTGTATCGGCGTTCACCTGAAGGCCGATGGGAAAGATATGACGCGGAGCAGGGGGTACGAAATAATTTCGTGCAGTCAATGTTTGAAGACAGACACGGACGGCTCTGGCTCGGCAGCAGAAGCGAGGGGTTGTACTTATTGGTCGCGCATCCGCGGGCGGGGCAACGGATTGTCGAGAAAATCTACACAATTCGCGATGGACTGCCGGGGTTGGACATCCGCAACATCACTCTCCTGCCCGACGGCCGCGTGTGGCTTTGTGTAGTCGGCGGTTTGATTCTATTCAATCCCGAAGCGCCCGAAGCGAACAATGAGAACAGGTTTCTCAACTACACGACTGCGCATGGGCTGGTCAGCAATGAGGTTTACAACCTCACCTGGGACAATGAAGGGAATTTGTGGGTGGGAACGCGCAACAGCGGAGTAATGCGAATTGCCAGTTCCGGTTTCACCACATTCGGGCTGCCGGATGGCTTTACGCCCGGCCCTTTCAGCACCATTCTGGAATCTGACGCTGGCGAACTTTTGATTTACAACGGCTCGCGCACCTCGCAACGTTTTTTTCACTATTTCGATGGACGGAAGTTTGGCAGCACCGAACATAAGGTTGCTGCCGGCTTCGGCTATTCACGAGAACAGGCCATCTTGCAGGATCGCTTCGGGGAATGGTGGGTGGCGACGGATCAAGGCGTTCACCGATATGCCGCTGTGAAGACGGTGCCGGAGCTTGCACGGGCTAAACCCAAGGCGATTTATGGCCTGCGGAATGGCATGGCGGAAAACTATGCCGAGAGGCTTTGGGAGGATCAGCGGGGCGACATCTGGATCGGGACGGGAATTTCCTCCAAAGAGCTGATTTTCCTCCATCGCTGGGAGCGGGCGACAGATAAAATCCATCGTTACAAATTGCCAGACGACATCGCTCCTGCCTCCAATCTCCGCGTCTTTGGGGAGGACGCGCAGGGAAACCTGTGGCTGGCGAATGTTGGCGCTCCGGGGGTGGCGCGCTACCGTGACGGTCAATTCAAACGCTTCACGGTTGCCGATGGCGCGCCGGCCAACACTGTCAACGCATTCTTTCTCGACGGCAAAAAACGATTGTGGATTGCCACGAGCGGCAGCGGTTTGCATCGGTTGGAAGAGGTCTCAGCGGATCGCATGCGCCTGACAACCTGGGATGTCACGAAAGGATTAACAACCAACGAAATCTTTAGTCTCACCGAAGACCAGTGGGGACGTATCTACGCCGGGACGGCGCGCGGCATTGATCGGATTGATCCCGAAACCGGTTACATCCGTCAGTTCACTTCCGACGACGGGCTGGCCAAAGGCGAAGTGCGCGTTTCGTTGCGCGATCGCCACAACCATCTTTGGTTCGTCACCGAACAGGGAGTCTCGCGGTTGGTTCCCACGCTTGATCGAAAGCCGTTGTCGTTGCCGGTCTTGATCACGGCTGTGCGCGTCAACGGCAATCCCGCATCGGTCTCGGAATTGGGCGAGACAAAAATTGATGGCCTCTTGTTCGCGCCCGACCAGAACTCTGTGCAGATAGATTTTCTCAGCCTGGATTTCAGCGCCGGAGCGAAATTGCGATACCAATATCGGATGGGCAAACAGAATTGGAGCGAGCTTTCTGATCTGCGCACAATCAATTTCGCCAGTCTTTCGCCGGGCGATTACGAATTTGCCGTTCGGGCGATCAGTTCTTCCGGCGTCATCAGCGATCCGCCCGCCATCGTCACTTTCACTATTTATCGTCCGCTCTGGCAACGTTGGTGGTTTCTTGTGGCGTTGGCGCTGGGGTTTGGCGGATTGGTTTATGGCGGGTACCGTTACCGTCTGGGTGAAGCCGTCAAAGTCGAACGAGTCCGCACGCGCATCGCGCACGATTTGCACGACGACATCGGAGCCAATCTGACGCGCATTTCCATCCTCAGCGAAGTTGCCAAACAGCAGCAATCGAACGGCGCGCCGCCGCCGGGCGAATTACTGGATTCGATTGCCGACATTTCCCGCGAATCCGTTGCCGCGATGAACGACATTGTCTGGGCCATCAACCCGCAGCACGACAGTCTGCTTGACCTGACCAGTCGCATGCGTCGCCACGCCGAAGAAATCTTCCTGATGCGTGACATCCGGTTGGAATTCGAAGCGCCGGGTGATGCCGACCAATTAAAATTGGATATTGAAACTCGCCGCGATCTGTATCTGATTTTCAAAGAAGCCGTGAACAACGCCGCGCGCCACGCCGCCTGTTCCGCCGTCAGCATCCGTGTCCAAGCCAGCGCCACACACATCCAACTGAACATTGTTGATAATGGAAAAGGGTTCGATCCGTCGGCTTTGGTCGAAGGCAACGGATTGTTGAGCATGCGCAATCGCGCTCAGGCAATGAAAGGAAACCTTACAATCGAATCCGCACCCGGCAAAGGCGCTGAATTGTTACTAACCGTGCCTGTTTTGCCTGCATAAACGTGCAGGTAACGAAGCGGCAAAAATGGGGATAAGCTATGGTTAGAGTCGCGCAAGTACCCTGAGTTGCGTGGCTTTGGCAGCTTCGGCAACAGGCGCATCGAAGAAACAGCCAAACCTTGGCTGTGACGTTTCTTTTCCACAGCATTCGTATGAGCAATCCGATTCCAACAACTTCGGGTCAGAATTCCGCCAGCGCAACCATTCGCGTCGTCATCATCGAAGACCAACGCGACGTGCGCGAAGGCCTGAAATTGCTCATCAACGGCTCGCCCGGATTTGAATGCCTGGCGGCTTATCGCAGTGTGGAAGACGCCCTAGCCGGGCTTGACCCGATTGATGCGCCCGATCTGATTCTGACCGACATTGGATTGCCGGGAATGTCCGGCATCGAAGGCATCAAACTGTTCCGCGAACGATTGCCGCAAACGGCCATCCTGGCGCTGACTATTTACGAAAACAACGACAAAATCTTCAATGCGCTGTGTGACGGAGCGACAGGTTATTTGCTGAAAAATACGCCGCCCGCGCGATTGCTGGAAGCGTTGAAAGAAGCCGTCACCGGCGGTTCGCCCATGTCGCCCGAAGTCGCTCGCCGCGTGGTTACGCTGTTTCGAGAATTCCAGCCGGTTTCGGCTTCTTATGATCTGACGCCGCAGGAACGCCAACTGCTGAAGCTCCTGGTCGAAGGCCATCACAAGAAAACCGCCGCCGACGTGATGGGCATTTCCTTTCACACCGTGTCTTTCCACCTTCGCCATATTTACGAAAAGCTGCAAGTCCATTCCAAATCCGAAGCCGTCGCCAAAGCCCTCCGCGAACATCTGGTGTAAAGCTTCACACCTCCCTCAACCCCAAGCCCGCACATTGATGCGGCTACACCAGCGCAACTGGTTTAGCTATAACTCAATCGTTATCAAAATAAAGTTATAACAAGCGTCCTCGGCCATTTTATCCATTGGTTTAGTTCGTGCGCGATGACGCCGAGCCAAACAGCCTTCGTTGCGAGCAATCACAGCTTTCAGAGCAATATCCAGAGCAATATCCACCTCAACCAAATAAGGAGAACCATGACTCACCTGATCCGTCGCCTTTCCCTGTCTTTGCTCTTTGCCGCGCTGCTGTGCGTGGGCGGGCAAACGAACTCTGCGCAAAACAACGCCAAGCCCGCCAGTGCCGAGCCTAAGCGTCAGTGGTATTACATTGTCGAATCCATCCTTAAAGCTGGAGTGTCGAATGATTATTACGAGTTTCGCGCCAAAGAGCGCCTCCCGGCTTTGAAAAAAGCGGGGTATAAGCATCAGGAATTTTGGATTTCAGCGCTTGGGCCGTCGGGAAAGACGTATAGCGTCGAGCCGATGGATGACCTGAATGTATTCGATCAAACCCCAAATCGTTTGACCAAAGCCTTGGGCGAAGAAGGCGCGCGGGCATTGGCGAAAAAGACTGCCGCATATCTGGCCGATGGCGGCAGCCGCTCTTGGCTGGCGCAGAGCCGTCCCGATTTAAGCTGGACGGAACAGATGACTGCTTCACCAAAAATTGCCGCTGTCAGTCACGTCAAAATTGCGCGAGGCCGGTCGGCGGATTTTGAAAACTACATCAAGAACGATTACCTGCCGGTCGTCAAAAAATCCGGCGCATTGGGTTATAGCGTTTTGGCCGTAGTGTATGGCGGCGACTCGTCGGAATACATCACGCTGACCTTTTTCAACAGCTTCGCGGAGATGGAAAAGAACGATCCCTTTATGCGCTCCACCGTCCAACGAGTTGCGGGCGCAGAAACCGCCGAACGCAATTTCCAAAAAACCATCGGCGTCATTGTGGGACTGGAACGCGAGGTCATCCGCTTCCGTCCCGACCTGAGCATTCTGCCCAAATGAAAAATCGAAGTTGCCCAACTTACCACCCAAACGCGCGCGTGAAGCAGACGACACACGCGCGTTTTCTGAAGAGGTGCTGCGCAAACTCGTGCGGTTTCACTGGGACGTGGTGGGCAATCTGGCAACGGTAAAATAACCGAGCCGTGAAAGTCGCGTAATTAAGAACCGCGCAACCAAGGCTTGCTTGCGTTATTCCGGGGCAGCAGGGACGGTGTCTGACAAACGCGGTTGAATCATCAGCACCAGCACGATGGAAATCACCGCGAAGCTGGCGAACACGCCGAAAATCGCCATCAGCGGAGTGTTCCAATCGCGCAGGATTCCAAACCACCAATCGGCCATCCCGCCGCAACTGATGCTGACGAAATTCATGATGCCGTAGCCCGTGGCGCGCAGATGTGGTTGGGCGATCTGGCAGAGGATGGGCATGTTGTTCGTGTCGAAAAAGCCCCAGCCAAGTCCAAATAAAATCAGAAACGCAATGGCCACCCACAGCAACCCGGTTTGCGGCGAATAACCGACGCCGAACATGGCTGTGACGATCAACGCCATGCCGATGGCGCTGGTGTTGATGCGTCCGCGTTGTGAGCGTCGCATCCAGCGATCCGCCAACCATCCGCCGGACAACGCGCCGAAAATCGAAGCCGCCGTCCAATACAGCGTCGCCGATACGCCCGCTTTGCCTTGTCCAATGCCGAATTCCGCTTTCAGAATGGCGGGCATCCAATCCCGCACGATCCAGCCCGCCATTGCCGGCAACGTGAAACACAACACCAGAAACAGGAACGACCGATTGGTCAGCAGGTCGCGCAACGCGCCAATGGCGGAATGATGTTGCGGACGTGATTCACTTTCATTCGCGGGCGCAGGAGCATTGCGCAAGGCGAAAAACAACGGCAAGGCATACAGCACACCAATCAGGCCGCAGAGGTTGAACATCCATCGCCAACCCAGCGCCGGGTCATCGGCGGCGTATCCGCTGAATCCGCCGACGATGACGCCCGCATAAATTCCCATCTGGTGCGCGCCGATTGCGCG
>JAEUQP010000595.1 GCA_016789645.1 Acidobacteriota bacterium
GCATGAAACTTTCGCATTCATAACCCGCGTTGGTCAGTTGAATCGAAAGAGTTTTGGTGCGCCAGAACACTCGCTTGTCGCCGGGTTGAGGGCGCGTCAGATCGGAATCGAATCCGCAAAAGACTTCTTTTTCAGCGAATACCGCTTCAGTTTCATCTCGATACGCGTAACAGGAATTGGTCAAATTCATGTAAGCGCGGTCTTTTTGCCAGGCGATATATGCGGCTTCGGTCGTCCCGCTTTCGGCAACGGGAAATTGCGATTCGAATTCCGGCGTATACTGGTACACCTGCTGGCCGACGCGAGCCATTTCAATCGCCATCAACCAGTGTTCGTAAGCGCCGGGCAAATCGCCGAGCGCCGCCACGACGCCTTTGGAAAACCCGCGCCCGATTTTGACTCCAGCAATGTTGGCGTAACGGCGACACAATTCCGGGTTGAAGTTTTCAGGAGTGCCTGCGATTTGGGTCGCCGTCGCTTCCGTAACTTCATATACAGGCGTGCGAACTCGCCAGGTATGTTCAAACGCGAAGCGATGATCGCTCATCACTCCGCGCACGAAGATTTCGTTTTCCGCCGTCACGTCAATTTCGGCTTCAAACGTCCGCAGGTAATTCGACGAAGAGAGTGGAATGGGAAATTGCATAATCTTAAACGTACGTCCGGGTGAGCCATTCAGCCACGCAAGCCGGTTTGTCTCCGCCTTCGCGTTCGATGGTCACGCCCCAGGTCATTTGATGGCCGCCGGGAAAATCTTCCAGGTTTTGCAGCGCAATCCGCGCGCGAATTTTTGATCCGGCGGGGACGACCGACACAAAACGAACTTTGTTCAAACCGTAATTGATTCCCATCTTGGCGGGAATTTTGACTTGCACGGTTTTGCTCATCAGTTCGACCATTAAAGATAGCGTCAAGAATCCGTGCGCAATGGTGTTTCCAAATGGAGTTTCTTTCTTGGCGCGTTCGACATCCACATGAATCCATTGATGGTCGCCGGTCGCATCGGCAAATTGGTTGATGCGCTCCTGGGTGACTTCCAGCCAGTCGCCGACTCCAATTTCCTGGCCGACCAGCGAACGAAGTTCTTCCAAGCTGTTGATCTCTCTTGCTGGCATAAATGCTCCTTTGTGATTGGTTGATGAATGAACCGCATCGCATTCTACCTCACGGTTTGACGCTGCAAAAACCGAAGTGTAGGCTTCGCGCTTGATTGGTCTACTAATAACCGAGCTACGACATATCCAACCAAAAACTCGAAAGGAAAACTCCTATGAAAAAGATTCTGAGCGTTTTGTCTGTGTTTGCACTGGCCGTGATCGCGGCGATGAGCGTCGCGGCGCAATCGTCTGCGGCAGGAGAATGGGATGCGGCAATGAATACGCCCGGCGGAACCCGCAATTTCAAGATCAAACTCAAGGTGGACGGTGAAAAACTGACCGGCGAAGTCGGGCGTGAAGGAGGTTCACTGCCTTTGACCGGAACCGTTAAGGGCAACGACATCCAGTTTTCGTACACCGTCAATTACAACGGCAATGATCTGGTGTTGACCATGTCAGGCAAAGTGGATGGCGACACGATCAAAGGCACAGTCAGTTTTGGCGGAATGGCCGAAGATGAGTGGAGCGCGAAA
>JAEUQP010000611.1 GCA_016789645.1 Acidobacteriota bacterium
AACTATTGGGAACCCAGGCTGTGAAAAGCACTGGCCTAAAAAAGACCAGTAAGCCGCGGGCAGCAGAGAAGGCCATGACGAAGAAGCGAGCAGGAAAGAAGATCAAATAACATCAAAAGTTACGTCGAGTTCCGGAAAGTCGTGAAGGTCAAATAGCCGCTTAACTGGCTTTGAGTTTTTCCTTCACGGCTTTCAGTTCTTCGGCCTGCGGATGGACTTTGTAAAACGGATCGAGCGGATAACAGCCCGAAACCAATCCGTTGCGCGGACCTGTGGTGCAATCGCTGAAGGTGCGGCAGATGCGTTTGGCTTGCAGCTTGTTTCCGTTGACCACATCAAACGGCAGATCATGATACGACAGCACCAGGCGTCCGACGCCGACGAAATCCACCTGGCCGGTGCGAACGAAATGCTGGCCGACGTTCGGCAACCACTCCTGCAAATAGGTGTAGCCCGAACCGACGACACACATGTCTGGAAAACGCGTTTTCAATTCTGCCGTGACTTTGATTTGCCGCGCCACGCCAACCAGCGGGTCTTCGGGCGGCTGGTATCCGTCCGAAGGCGGAAACAACGCCGGGCGTTGAATGTGCGGATTGTAATAGGGGCTGCCCGCCGTTGTGCAAACCAGCTTGATTCCCAACTTTTGCAGCAATTCGAAAAACTGAAACGCTTCGGCCAGATTGATGGCCAGCGGGTTTTCGGCATCTCCGCCAAAGGCGTGTTCATAACGGCCCGCGAATTCTTCGGGCACGCCGACTTTGTCGGCATTCAGCCCTTCTGGCATTTTGAACGGCAGAAAGTCAAAGGCGCTCAACCGCACGCCGAATTGCAAACTCGGCGCTTCGCGGCGAATTGCCGTAACCAGTTCGCGCAAAAAACGCGTGCGGTTTTCAAAACTGCCGCCGTAGTTTCCCGGTCGAGTCGTCGCGCTCAGGAATTCATGCCCCAGATAGCCGTGACAATGTTTCAAATCTACAAAGGTGAATCCGGCGGCTTCGGCGCGCTTGGCGGCTTTGGCAAAATCGCCGATCAGATCGTCAATTTCGGCATCCGTGAAAATCGCAGAGTCCGACGTAATGCCGAACTTTTTATCCAACAGCGGATGACGGTACAAAATTCGCGGCTCCAGTTTCTTTTTGTCGTTTGGCCTCGCAAAGCGACCGGAATGCGTAAGCTGCAACCCAATCAGCAGATCATCCGTTCGTCCGCATTTTTCTCCGTGAGCATCAACCAAAACCTGCCGCAGCTTTTCCAAATCGCCAGCGGTTTGATCGTTCAACACCAACTGATTCGGATTCGCCCGGCCATCGTGGCGAACGGCGACGGCTTCGCCGCCCCAGATCAACTTGGCGCCGCTTTCACCGAAATGCTTCCAGCGGCGAATGGTCAGATCGGATGGGCGACCATCGGGCGTTCCGTCCCAACCTTCCATCGGCAAAATCGAAAAGCGGTTGCCAATGGTGAATCCGTCGAGTTGATAGGGTTGGCCCAGCGGAGAATCTGCGCCGGATTGCAGTTCACGGTCAAAGGGCAGATCAACGCCCAGCGAGGAAAGGTAAGCTGCGAAATCGTCAGCAGTTTTCAGCGTAGCTACGCGGCGATAGGAAAACGAAATGGTCATTGGGAATCTTTGTGGTCAAAATCTCAAGCTGCCTTTTTTGACAAAGTGGCCGAAGATTCAGAAAGTCGTTTTGCTGTTTCTTCAGGGGTCGTTCGAGTTATTCCACGCACCAACCGAAGCGACCAAGGAAGTTTGTTTTGATCAATTTCTTCTGGAACGACCGGGATAATGATCTTTCCCATTGAAATGGCAGCGCCGAGCTCCAAGTAGAGATTAGCATTCGTAACACCAGTGGTTTCAAGGTCTTCTTCTCTAACCAGAAAGATAACAATGTTGCTTTCTTTCAAGGCAGCTTCTATGGAATCCGCCCAAGCCTTCCCAATCTCGACATTGAACTGATCAAACCAGACGTTAAGGCCAAGTTCCTTCAACTCTCCAGCAAATTTCTTTGCCCACTCTGAGTCATTGTGAGAATAAGAAATAAAAATTTTGTCTTGAATCATAGTCCCGATTCAGGCTGTTCAACTAAGCCTGCCTCCACTCTTTTGGCAAGTTGCTGGAAATACTCTTCCACGTTATTCAACTCAACCAGATTGCGCTCTTTCAGAAAAACTGGAATCGCCGGATTAGATCGTAATTCTGCTCGGTTCACCCCATGTAAAACTCCAACGATTAAAATGCCTCGTGCCCAAGCTGCTCCAAGCTCAGCCCAAATGTAAGGACGTTCCAACGCCCACGGCGTCAAAAGGACGAGCAACTCATTTGATTGATTGAGTGACTGCCTAATTTCTTCGTCAAAATCTCTACCAACCTCAACGTTATGTTCATCGAGAAAAAAATTCGCGCCGCAATTGGTCACCATCAGCGCAATCTGTTTCGCAATCCAAGTGTCTTTACTACTATGGCTAATAAAAACCAGATGTTTTTTAGGGATATGTGATTGCATTGCAACTCCTGATGAACCTGCAAGAGCGTTTTGAACAAAGGCAAAATATCTTGCTTGTTACCTAAGTTCAATTGTGTTGCCGTCGGGGTCGCGTATGAAAAGTTGCGGATTGCCTGCGCGTCCGCTGCCATAACTAACGGCGATGCCAAGTTCGCGCAATTGGCGTTCGGTTTCCGCCGGATCGGGAACGTTCAGCGCAATGTGGCGGTCGTGACGCGGCGGATCCGCATGCGTTGGCATTTCGGCAACGCTCATCAAATGCAGTTGATGCCCGTTGTTCAAATCGTACCAGCGACCGGGAAAGCCCAATTCCGGACGCGGCAGCTTGCGCAAGCCCAA
>JAEUQP010000630.1 GCA_016789645.1 Acidobacteriota bacterium
ATCGGTGCCGCCGAACATCGAAATGACGATTTTCCAGATTCTGAACGCGGGCATCACTCCAGTCATTGCCCATCCCGAACGCAACAAACGCATCCAGCAAAATCCGAAAATCATCGCCGATTTGGTTGAACGCGGAGCCTTTGCGCAATTGGACGCCGGAAGTTTGACCAAAAGCTTTGGGCCAGAATCGTATCAATCGGCGAAAAAAATTCTGCAAGCTGGGTTGGCGCATTTCATCGCCACCGACGCGCATCATCAGGACAGACGGCGTCCGGTGTTATCCGCCGCCGCTGCCATCGCCGCCGAATTGGTCGGCGAAGATTACGCGCGCGCGATGGTCGAAGAGAACCCGGAAGCACTGATTCGCGATCAGGCGATTCCCGTCCAACCGGATGCGGATATGGACGCACTGTTAGGGCGCAAAAAAAGCTGGTTTGCGTTTTGGAAATAACCCTTCGAATCAATACCGCGACCTTTTGCATGACGTCGCCGGTATCAACCTTTAACCGGAGAATTTGATTCGTGATTATCAAACTTCGCACTTTTGTCAGGGCAACCGTTGTGAGCGTGGTGGTGGCGTTGTTGTTGAGCGTTTCGCTCCCTGCAACCAGCGTGTCCGCCAAACCGCAATGGCAGTTGTTGAAGCTGAAAAACGGCATGGACATCATCGTCATCGAAAACCGTTCGGTGCCGCTCGTGACCGTCGAAGTCGCCGTCAAAAATGGCGCCTACACCGAACCGCCGGAATACAATGGTTTATCGCATTTGTACGAGCACATGTTTTTCAAGTCGAACGAAAAGTCGAAAGCCGAGGGCTATCACGATCGCGCTTCGGAACTCGGCATGCTCAGCAACGCCCAGACGCAATACGAAGTCGTCAATTACTACACTACGACCATCAATTATGGTTTGCGCGAAGCGCTGGTGTTGATGAGCGATGCGTTGCGTTATCCCTTGTTCGACAAACAGGAACTCGATCAGGAAATCCAGGTCGTCATTGATGAACTCAACCAGCATCGTTCGAATCCATTCCATTACCTGTTTGAAGCGACCGACGCGCGGCTCTGGTACAAATACCCGTCGCGCAAACGTCCGGGCGGCGATCCTGAAACCGTCGCTAAAGCCACGCCGGAAATGATGCACGTCATTCAGAAGAAGTTTTATATTCCGAATAATTCGGCGTTGGTCGTGGCCGGAGATGTCAGCGCGCAGGAAGTGTTCAAACTGGCCACGGAGATTTTTGGCGACTGGGCGCGCGGCGAAGACCCGTTTATCAAAGACCCTATTCCACGTCATCCACCGCTGACCAAAGATGAAGCCGTGATTGTCAATCAGCCCGTCAACGCGGCGACGATTCAGATTTCGTGGCACGGTCCTTCGACCGATCTGGATGCTCCGGCGACGTATGCCGCCGACGTGTTTTCTTTCATCCTGCGGCAGCCTGATTCCAAGTTTTCTCGTGCGCTGGTGGATTCCGGATTGACGACCGGAGCCGGGCTTGGCTATCTGACGCAAAAGAACGTCGGCCCGATTCAGTTCACGGCGCAAACAACGCCGGAAAAATTGAAAGATGCGTTGAAGGCCATCAATGAAGAACTGGCCAAGTTCGATTCCGACGCGTATTACTCCGACGAAGAATTGACCAACGCCAAAACATTGTTGGATGTGGACGAAATTTACGATCGCGAAAAGCCGTCGCAATACGCGCACACGCTGAGTTTTTGGTGGGCGAGTTCCGGGTTGGATTATTTTGCCGGGTACGGCGAAAACCTCAACAAAACGACGCGCGAAGACATCAAGCAATACGTTCGCAAATACATCAAACACAAACCGCGCGTTGTCGCGGTGTTGATTTCCGACGCCGATCAAAAACGAATCGGATTGAATGAAAAGGATTTGCTAGCTCGGCTTGATCCGGTTGGCGCTGCTGCCGCTGCCGAAACCAAACCTGCGCCAAAGGCGACGCCGAAAAGCACCACCCGGAAAGGCGCGGCGTCCAAAAAGCCCATCACCAAATCAAAACCGAAACCTTAAGATGATGGCTGCACAATTTTTGAACCATCCACTTGTCGAACCCAGAATCAGAAGATGAAGACAAAACTTTTTCTTTCCAGCTTTACCTTGCGGATATTTTGCGCCGCGTGCTTCCTGTTGTGCATCAACGTCGCTGCTTTGGCTCAAGCGCCAGCTCCGTCTGCTTCGCCAGCTTCGGCAGATGCGACGACTGACTTCACCATCGCCAACGGACTGAAAACCATTCACCGTCGTGTCACCGGCAATGAAGTCGTTGCTGTGCAGATTTATTTTCGCGGCGGAACTCGCAACATCACCGAAAAGAACGCGGGTATCGAAACGTTGCTGTTTGAAGTCGCTGCGCAGGGAACCAAAAATTTCAACAAAGGCCAGATCAATCGCGAACTGGCTCGTATGGGAACGGTGATTGATTCGGCCAGCGGTTACGATTTCAGCGTGATTGCCATGCGTTGCGTGCGAAAGAATTTCGACCGATCGTGGGAACTGCTGACCGACATGATTTTGAACCCGCTGTTTGACGAAAAAGAAGTCACGCTGGTCAAAGATCAAATCATCAACGGGTTGCGCCAGCAGGATGACCAGCCGGAATTGTCCGTTGCCACATTGAGCAACAAACTGCTGTTCGCTTCGCACCCGTATTTCAACTCGCCGGATGGAACGGTGGAAACGGTCAGCGCGTTGACCGCTGCCGACTTGAAAGCGCATCACGCCAGAATTCTAGGAGCAGGCCGCATGTTGGCCGTTGTGGTCGGAAACATCACTCTGCCGGAAATCAAACAGAAGGTCGAAGCCAGTTTCAGCAAACTGGCCAAAGGCGATTTCAAAAACGACACGGTTCAAAGCTTTGCCAAAGCTGCTACTTCGGAATTTCAAATCATCAACCGCTCGGTGGCGACCAATTACATCCGCGCCACCTTTGCCGCGCCGCCGCTGGATCATCCCGATTACCCGGCGTTTTACATTGCTACCGATATTCTCAGTCAGTTGTTTTTTCAGGAAGTTCGCGTGCGCCGAAATTTGAGTTATGGAGCGGACGCGACTTTGTTGTCGAACCGAGCCAACTCCGGATTTTTGTCCGTCACCACGCCGAAGCCGAACGAAACCATTCGCGTCATGTTCGATCAGATTGATTTTTTGCAGCGGCAAGTGATTCGGGAAGAAGGGTTGCGTTCCATCGTCAGCGGCTTTTTGACGAAGTATTACACCAAGCTGGAGACCAACGACGCCCAAGCGGCCCGGTTGGCTGAATATGAATTGCTGGGCGGAGATTGGCGGCGGTTGAACACCTGGATTGACGCCGTCAACAAAGTGACTCCGCTGGACATCAACCGCGTTTGCCGGTCATACCTGAAAAACTTTCACTTCGCCGTTGCAGGCGACCCCAGCCAATTTGACCGAAACCTGTTTTTGAGTCGGTAATCCTGAGATGTGAGTGTTCAGAGTTGCTTTCAGACGGCTCTGAGCACTTCACACTTATTTCTTGCTCGGTTCGGTTTTCAGAAAATCAATTCCCGCCGCTTGTTGCGCGACATCCACAGTCGCCACAATTTTCAGCGTTTCCAGATCAATAATTTCCACTGTGCCGGGTTCTGCGCCGATGCCTTCGACCGAAATGAACGCATACCGATTGTCTGGCGAAACCACTGCGCCGTGAACGACTTTGCGTTTGGTGGGAATGCGCGCCAACTCCTTGCCGGATTTCACGTCGTAAACCGAAACCGAAGGGCCGCGTTTGTTTGTGGCAATCAGTTTGCCGTCCTTTGTCACCGCCAGATTGTAAACTCCCGGCCCCGCCGCGATGCGCCGAGTCACTTTCCAGGTTCTGGTGTCTACTTCGACGATCTCTGACGATTTGTTGCACGCCACAAACACTTTCGAACCATCTGCCGAAGGTTGCGCCCAGGTCGGCGAACAACCGACATCGCCTGGCTTAGGAGGTTCCAAACCGTGACCGCCAGCATCGTGACCGGCGTGAGAACCGTTCGCGTGCATTTGTGGAGAGCCGGTCATCCCAGCTTCTTTGCCTTTGGTCAGGATAAAATGTCGCGAAGCCTTCAACGTTGCGGTGTCAATTTCCACCAACATATCGTCCATCATGCAGGCTGAGTAATGTTTCGTCCCCTGCGGATTGAAGCGCGATCCGTGCGGCATGGTGCAAGTCGGGATACGAGCAATTTCCTGCATCTCATCTGTCAGCACCACAGACACCGATGACGGAACCATATCGCCGTGCAGGTTGAAATTGACGACGTACAGAAAACTGCCGTCCGGAGAAACATCCATTGTCGCGGGAAAATTGCCGAGCGTGACTTTCTTCAGGACTTCATCGTTGGCCGAGTATTTCCAAACCGTGCCGAATGGTCGCCCGTGACCAAGCGATACGTAATAGTTCTGCTTGTCCGGCGAAACGGCGATGCCGTGTGGCCCGTCAATGTCTGGCTCCATTACGCCGGTGGTGAATTCGCGTTCGACTTTCACTCCGTTGGGACCGAAGCGAATCAACGCAATCTTGTCAGCGGATTCCGAAAGCACATACACCAGATAATCCCGCGTTGGCGCTTTTTGGGCGAATGCCATCACCGACCACGCCAGCATCAAAACAAGCAAGAATAATTTCTTCATCACAGAGCATTTCAAGGAGAAGTTTTTTTCATCCACGAAGGACACAAAGAAACACGAAGAAACAAAGTAACTGCTCAGCCCACCAGATTGCGTTGTGAGGGATTGTTTTTCAGAGAATACGGAA
>JAEUQP010000699.1 GCA_016789645.1 Acidobacteriota bacterium
GATTCCAAATGTCTGGCTTGCCACGTGACCAAAACCGAAAAGGCGACGGCGGAACGATCTGCGCGCGCTTGCCCGACCGGCAAAAGCAAATGCACCGATTGCCATATGCCCAAAGTTGATTTGCCCGGCGCGCATTTCAAATTTACCGATCACCGTATTCGCATCGCCCGTGAAGGCGCGCCTTATCCAAATTGAAGTTATGAAAAACGAATTGCCCATTGCCCATTGCCCATTGCCCATTGCCAGACAGGGGACGGGAGTTGTGTTGCTGATGGTTTGGCTGTCGTCGTTGTGTCTGTTGTTTACGATTGCGACTGTTCCTGCTTTTGCCCAGCGTGCGAAAACGACCAAACCCGCCGCGAAGCCGTCCGCGCCGGCAGCGCAGTCTCCGGCATTTGAAAAACTTTCTGCCGAAGCGCATCGGCAACGCGAAGCCGGAAATTTCGACGAAGCCATCAAGCTGTATCAACAAAGCGTTGCCGCACGTCCTCGCTGGGACGAAGGTTGGTGGTATCTGGCAACGTTGTTGTATGAACAAGATCGGTATGAAGAAGCCGCCAAAGCCTTCAGCCGCGTGGCTGCCTTGCGTCCGCAAGTCGGCGCTCCGGTGGCGATGCAGGGATTGTGCGAATACCGGCTGGGCCGATACGACGATGCGATGCTGCATCTGCAACAGGGCCGCCAACGTGGCATCGGCGAAAATCAGGAACTGGCGCGTGTCATGCGCTATCACGAAGGCACGCTGTTCCTGCTCCGCGGCGATTACGAAACGGCGCAACGTGTGTTCACCAGTCTGGCGGTCGAAGGTTCCAACACACAGGACTTGATTCTCGGCTTGGGATTGTCTGTGCTTAGGATTTCCGCCTTGCCGAAGCAGATTGATCTGAATCATCGCGACCGCGATATGATTCGCCGTGCCGGATTGGCGCAACATTATTTCGCGCAATTGAACGCCGCTGACTCGCGCCAGGAATTTGAACGGCTGGTCAAAGACTTTCCCACGACGCCGAACGTGCAATACGCCTATGGCCGCTTTCTGATTGACACGCGCGACGACGAAGCCGCGATTGCCGCCTTTGAAAAAGAAATCGCCAACTCGCCTTCGCACGCGCTGGCGCGGTTGCAGATCGCCTACATCAAGTTGCGAAACAAGGACGCCGAAGGCGGTATCAAACTGGCCGAAGAAGCCGTGCGATTGACCCCGCGATTGCCACTTGGCCATTACGTGTTGGGACGCTGTTTATTTGAAAGCGGGAAAAACGACTTCGCCATTCAAGAACTGGAAATCGCTCAACGCATGGCTCCCAGCGAAGCGCGCGTCTATTACGTGCTGGCGCGCGCCTACGCCAAAGCCAATCGTAAACAAGACGCCGACCGCGCGCGCGAAACCTTTGCCCGGCTCGACAAGATGAACCAGGACGCTTCTCGCCGAGGCGATGCGCGCGGTGACGCCATCGAAGAGAAAGAAAAGCCGTAACCTAAACCTTCTTAACCGCAAAGACGCAAAGGGCACAGAGGAGGCGCAGAGTTAATTTGTCCAACTCTGCGCCCCTTCGCGTTCTCAGCGCCTCTGCGGTGAAACTGGTCAGTTGTTTAATGAACGTGTGGCTTGATCGAGGCTTTTGGCTTAATGAGTGTAAAAGGTTTTCTTGTAAGAGTTCCGTATTCAGTCGCCGACTCTTTGATTTCGATGACTTGGTTCGCCGCCACATCGCGAAACACCTGTCGCGTCTTGCTGCCCGGCCATTGGATTTCCAGTTCTGCAATCTTCTGAAATTTACCCAGCCCGAAATGCTGCGCCAGTGATGAAGCGCCAAACGAACCTCCGCTCGAAACTTCCTTGTAACGAAACGATGGTTTGCCGGTCACGTCAGTCAACGTCAGTTTGATCTTGGCGCCGATGGCGGCGCGATTGGATTTTTCGCCGACCAGTTTGATCGAAATCCAGTTGGTTTTGCCGGTGGGATTGGCAAACAATGCTTTGTTGTATTTATCGCCGGGAATGAAGCCGCCGACGTTGACGTACAAATCCTGATCGCCGTCATTGTCCAGATCGCCGAATCCCACGCCGTGACCTTTTTGCAGGTGGCCGGTTCCCATTGCCGCCGTCACATCGGCAAAGCTTTTTCCTTCGCGATTGCGAAACGCAAAATTCGGCATCAAGGCCGCATACGAAGGCGCGCCGGTTCCCAGGTATACATCCAAAAAACCGTCGTTGTCGAAATCGCCAAAGTTTGCGCCCATCGTCGGCACGACCTTCGCCAAACCGACCGCCGCCGTCACATCGTCAAATCCACCGCGTCCATTGTTGCGGTAGAGCTTCATGGTTTCGGCTTGCGGCGGCAATCCCAAAAATCCACGCGCCACTTCCGTCACCGAAGGCACAAAACTGGCGACAAACAAGTCCAGCCAGCCGTCGTTGTCATAATCGAAAAACCACGTCGGAAAACTCATCAGCGGTTTGCTGACACCCAGGCGCGCGGCGACTTCTTCAAAGCTGCCGTTGCCCAGATTGCGATACAGAAAGTTTTCGCCTCCGTAATTCGACACGTACAAATCGGCAAAGCCATCGTTGTCGTAATCGCCCCAGGTCGCGCCCTTGCTGAATGCGGTTCGCCCGACACCGGCTTTGCCGGTCACGTCTTCAAAGGTTCCGTTTCCGCGATTGCGAAATAATTGGCTGGGCGTTTCTTCGTGAGCGACGAACACGTCAAGCCAACCGTCGTTGTCGAAATCCGCCCATGCCGCTGAGTGTGTGCGATGCTCGCCGCTGAGCAAACCGCTGGTTTCAGTCACGTCCGTGAACGTGCCGTTGCCATTGTTTCGCAACAGCGAATTGCGCATCGCAAATTCCCAGCCGCCGCGCATGACAAAGATGTCCAGCCAGCCGTCGTTGTTGAAATCGGTTTGAATGCAATTGATGCCGCCGATTTGCTCGCTCAATCCGGCTTTGTCGGTTTGGTCGCTGAAACTGCCGTCGCCGTTGTTGTGCCAAAACTTCAACGATTCGCAGGCGTCCACGCTGCTGATGACCACGTCCAGCAATCCGTCATTGTCAAAATCATCCAGAATCGTACCGCCCGCTCCGCTGATGCGATCCACGCCAACCGCAGCGGCTACATCGGGAAAGCGGGGAAGCCTGGGAGTGCGAACGTCCTCGTCTGCGATTTTGTATTTGCCAGAAGCGCTGCGGGCGGGGACGCCCGCGCTGCCGGTGCCCAGCGTCATCATCGCCAGATTCAGCAACCAGCGGACTTCCAGATTGTCAGGCCGTTTGGCCAAAAAGCTTTTGAAATGTTTGACCGCCTCCGAAGAGCCAGCGGTCAATTTGTGTTGCGCCTGACGGGTCAGAGGGAAAATGCAGGTTTCGGCGTTGTGGTTGTGGACGCAATTGTCCAGTTCGCCTTTTCGCAAATGCGCAACGCCCAGAATTTCGTCCAGGTAAATCAGGTCTTCGGAGTATTGCGGATTCGCCACCAGAGCTTTGACCAACGCGGCGCGCGCGGATTCAAAGTGTTTGATGGCGTTGGTCATCTCGCCGCGATACGACCACAACTGGCCGAGTTCGTTGTGCAGTTGGACGATTTCCAGCAGATGCCGATTGGCTTCGACAGATTTTTCCAGCGCGGAAAGATAACCTTCGGCGGACAAAAAAGCGCGGCGTTCGGCATCCTGTTTAGCCGAACAGATGCTTTTCAGATCGAGCGCATCCGGCATCTTGAATGCGCGCGTGATTTCGACGCGCCCGGAAACTTCCAGCACAGTTTGATACTCGCCCGCGCCTTCAACGCGCCGATTCCAGCTTTGATCCTGTGGCGCACGTGATTGCGCGTCAGAAAGCTGGATCATCGCGAACGCCAACAAAATCAACACCGCAGATATACGAAATGTTCTGTGTTTTAAGTACATGGTTGCTGCGACTGACTCCAGATTGCCGCGGAATTTCGGCTTGGGACAGGAGGCCTTCTCGTAAGAGTCGGCCTCCTGCAAGCCGTCGTTCTTCAACGCGGAGCCATTACTTCGGCGTCGCCTTGGGAGTCA
>JAEUQP010000666.1 GCA_016789645.1 Acidobacteriota bacterium
CAGTTTGCCGATCAGCAATCAGAATCGCACCGTCGGAACGATTCTTGGCAGCGAAGTCACGCGGGCTTACGGCGCGGGCGGATTGATGGATGACACGATCCAATTGCATTTCACCGGTTCCGCCGGACAAAGTTTCGGCGCGTTTGTGCCGCGCGGCGTCACGCTGACGCTCGAAGGCGATTCGAATGATTACCTCGGCAAAGGTTTGTCGGGAGGCAAAATCATCGTTTATCCGTCGAAAGCTTCGACCTTCAAAGCGGAAGAAAACATCATCATCGGCAACGTGGCGTTTTACGGCGCGACCAGCGGCGAAGCCTACATCAACGGTGTCGCTGGCGAACGATTCTGCGTGCGCAACAGCGGCGTTCACGCCGTTGTCGAAGGCGTAGGCGATCACGGTTGTGAATACATGACCGGTGGGCGCGTTGTTGTGTTGGGCAAAACCGGGCGCAACTTTGCGGCGGGCATGTCCGGCGGCATTGCGTATGTGCTGGACGAAGACAGCAAGTTTTCCGACCGCTGCAATCGAGAAATGGTGTCGTTGGGATTGCTGGTGCATTTGGGCGACGAAGAAGAATTTGAAATCTTGCGAACGATGATCGAACGTCACGCCGAATTCACTGGCAGTCGCCGCGCGCAACAAATGCTGGATGATTGGGCGAACTGGTTGCCGCGCTTCATTCGCGTCATGCCCAACGATTACAAACGCGTGCTCGACACTCAACGGCAAATGCGCGCCGCCGGGTTGAGCGAAGAAGATGCCGTGCTGGCCGCCTTTGAGCTGAACTCGACGGACGCCGCGCGTGTCGGTGGCAAATAACTTGGCGGGATTTGACGCGAGCGTTTAGACTGCACACGAAATTTCAGTCCCGAGGAGTATCGTAATGGCTGCAAAAAGCGCTGTAATTCGTGTCGAACCTGATTTGGCTGAAGCCTATAACTCCGCCCCCCCGCAGGAACAAGCCCGATTGAAAGCGGTGCTGCGAACCGAATTGCGGCTGGTCCGCAAACCGACTGCTCCGCGTCTGTCGAAAAAAGAATCAGAGCTTTTTCTCAAGATCAATGCTTGTTTGTCTGAAGAACGGCAGGATCGTTTTGACGAATTAACCGCAAAACGAAAACAAAACTTGCTGACAAAAACCGAACGTGCGGAGTTGCTGCAACTGGCTGAAGAGTCCGAGCAAATTTGGGTGGAGCGTATCCGCGCCATTACAGAGTTGGCGAAACTTCGCCGAATAACGCCGGATGAGTTGATGGACAGCCTGGGCATACCTAATCGCCGTTATGAGTGATTATGTGAGCAAAGCGAAGCGGCGAGAGATTTTTGCTCGTGCGCGAGGATGTTGCGAGTATTGTCATTCGCAGGATTATTACTCGCCGCAGCCTTTTTCGATTGAACACATTATTCCAAGCTCGCGTGGCGGCGGCAGCGAATTGGAAAATCTCGCACTCGCCTGTCAGGGCTGCAATAACTACAAAGCCGACAAGATCAAAGGAATTGACCCGCAAAGCCGCAAGCTTGTTTCGCTTTTTCATCCCAGGCAGCAGCAGTGGAATGATCATTTCGCTTGGAATTCTGATTTTACTCTTCTGATCGGCCTGACGCCGTCGGGGCGCGCGACAATCAGAACGATGCGCTTGAACCGTCAGCGATTGATCAATCTCCGGCGCGATTTTAGAGCTTGGGGGAAACACCCTCCGCCCAATGAAGGTGAATAGCTTCTCGGTTAAGCATTATCTGTCAGTTTCACTGTTCGCATAACAAAACAATTCTGTTGAGAGGAAAAAGATGGGAAAGCCAACAGGCTTTTTAGAATTTGACCGCGACTTGCCGCGCGACCGGCAACCTGCCGAACGCATCGCCGACTGGCAGGAATTTCATGACCATTTTGCGGAAGAAAAGCTCCGCGAACAGGGCGCACGCTGCATGGATTGTGGCGT
>JAEUQP010000667.1 GCA_016789645.1 Acidobacteriota bacterium
ATTGGACGATCTGAACATTCGTTATCAAGTCATCACCTTCCTGATTGCCGGACACGAAACAACCAGCGGGTTATTGTCATTCGCGGTTTACGCGCTGTTGAACAATCCCGAAGTTCTCGCCAAGGCTTATGAAGAAGTGGACCGCGTGTTAGGGCGCGACCTTTCGACAAGACCCACTTACGCGCAAGTCAATCAGCTTCAATACGTCACGCAAATCCTGAAAGAAACCTTGCGTTTGTGGCCGACGGCTCCGGCGTTTGGATTGTATCCGTACGAAGACACGGTCATTGGTGGCAAATACAAAATCAGGCACTCCGACACAATCAACGTGTTGTTGCCGATGTTGCACCGCGACAAAAGCATCTGGGGCGAAGATGCCGAACGGTTCAATCCCGATCACTTCACGCCCGAAGCCGAAGCCAAGCGCCCGGCCAATGCTTACAAACCGTTTGGCAATGGCCAACGCGCCTGCATCGGGCGGCAGTTCGCCTTGCAGGAAGCGACGCTGGTGCTGGGCATGATCCTGCAACGTTTCAAACTGATTGACCACACGCGCTACCAACTGAAAATCAAAGAAACGTTGTCGTTGAAGCCGGACGAGTTTCGAATCAAAGTTCGCAAGCGGGAATCGGTAGTCGGTAGTCGGGAGTCGGTGATTCACGTTCAAAGTTCATCTGCGGTTGGCGAAACATCTCAACCGACTGCCGACTACCGACTGCCGACTACTTCGCAGTTGCACAATACTCCGCTGCTCGTTCTGTTCGGCTCGAACATGGGAACGGCGGAGGAATTGGCACGGCGAATTGCACAGGATGCCGAAGCGAATGGCTTTGTGGTTAAAGTCGCTTCGCTGGACGATTACGCCGGGCGATTGCCAAAAGAAGGATTGGTGGCCGTCGTCAGTTCTTCGTATAACGGTTTGCCGCCGGATAACGCGGTGAAGTTTTGCGATTGGTTGAAAAGTGATGAACTCGGCGGCGACGCGTTGGCGGGCGTGACTTACACGGTTTTCGGGTGTGGCAATCGCGATTGGGCGGCGACGTTTCAAGCTGTACCTCGTTTTATTGATGAGCAACTGGCTGCGCACGGCGCAAAACGGTTATTCCCGCACGGCGAAGGCGATGCGCGTGATGATTTCGACGGGCAGTTTCGTCGTTGGTATCAACCGTTGCGCCGAACGGTCGCCGAAAGCTTGGGCATCAGCATCGAAGCTGAAACTTCAAAGCCGCTGTACAAATTGGAACTTGTGCCCGGCCAGCAAATGAGTCCGTTTGTGGATTCGTTTGATTCCAAACCGATGACCGTTCGCGTCAATCGAGAGCTTCACAACAAAGGCCGCGAAAATCCTTCGGATCGTTCAACGCGCCACATCGAGTTGGAATTGCCGGAAGGCGTCAGCTATCGCGCGGGCGATCATCTGGGCGTCATCCCGCACAACAGCGAAGCACTGGTCAAACGCGTTGCTGCGCGGTTCGGTTTCGAGCGCGATGTGTTCATTCGGTTGAAACCGACGACCAATCGAAAAAGTTTTCTGCCTGTCAATCAAACGATTTCCGTGTATCGCTTGCTTGGCGATTATGTGGAGTTGCAAGACGTGGCGACACGAAGCCAGATTCAAACGTTGGCTGAATACACCGATTGCCCTCCGGAAAAAATTCAGCTTCAAGCCCTGCTGGGAGAAGATGAAGCCAGCGCCGCGCGTTACAAAGAAGACGTGCTGGCGCGACGAAAATCCGTGCTGGATTTGTTGGAAGAGTTTCCGGCTTGCCAAATTCCGTTTGAAGTTTATTTGGAAATGCTGCCTGCATTGCGGCCTCGGTATTACTCGATTTCCTCCTCGCCGTTGGCTGGCGAACGAATCTGCAGCATCACGGTCGCCGTTGTCGAAGCGCCTGCTCGTTCCGGTCGCGGCATATTTCAAGGAGTTTGCACAAACTATCTGGCGCGGCAAAACGAAGGCGATGTGCTTTACGCCTTCGTCAAAGACACCAAATCTGCGTTTCGTTTGCCGGATGATCCGACTGTGCCGATTGTCATGATCGGGCCCGGCACGGGCTTTGCGCCGTTCAGAGGTTTTTTGCAGGAACGCGCTGCGCTCAAAGCTGCTGGCAAAACGATAGGTCGTTCGTTGCTGTTTTTCGGCTGCCGCCATCCGCAACAGGACTTCCTTTATCAGGATGAACTCAGTCAATTTGTCGAAGCGGGTGTAACCGAATTGTCCTGCGCCTTTTCGCGCGTCGAAGGGCAGAAGAAATGTTATGTGCAGGATGAAGTCTATGCGCGGCGTGATGACATCTGGCAACTGCTTGAAGCTGGAGCGGTGATTTACGTCTGCGGCGACGCCAGCCGCATGGCTCCCGACGTGCGCAGAACCTTCGCCGCGATTTATCAGGAAAAGACCGGCGCGAATGCGGCTGCGGCGGATGTGTGGTTGAATGACCTGACGGCGCAGAATCGGTACTTGGTGGATGTGTGGGCGGCGAATTAGGATGTGAGCAACAAATTGCTTAACGGAGAATTTTTATGTCTCAACCTGAATTGAATCGGCGACTGTCTTCGATGGATGCCAGTTTCCTTTACTTTGAAAAGAAGGAAGCGCCGATGCACATTGGCAGCGTCAGTCTGTTTGACGGCGAATTGCCCTTTGAAGAGTTCGTGGCGATGCTGGATGCGAAGATGCACTTGCTGCCGCGTTACCAGCAGATTGTCGTGCCTGACCCGTTCAGCCTTGGCCATCCGACGTGGGAATTCGATTCAAACTTCAATATCCGCAATCACATTTTCAAACTGCAGATTGACGCGCCGGGCGGCGAAAAGGAATTGATTGAACTGGCAGGGCGCATTTTCACGCCGATGATGGAGCGCCACAAACCGCTCTGGGACATTTATCTGGTGTACGGGTTGGAAGGGAAAAAGACTGCGATGATTTGCCGCGTGCATCATTGCATGGTGGATGGAATGTCTGGCGTGGATTTGCTGAAAATCGTTTTGGATTTTTCGCCGACGCCTGCGCCGATTCCTCCGAAACCCGCAGCCAAACCGCGCGAACCGCAGCCTGACGCGACGCGGCGATTGTTCGATTCGATTCTGGGCGGCATGCAGGAAGGCATGAATCGCTGGATGGAATTTCAAAACGGATTATTGAATCTGACCCAGGCGCTGACCGAACAGACTTCGCGCGAAGCGATGAAAAACATCAGCGGGGAAATTCCGAAGATCATGCGTCCGGCGGAACGGTTGCCATTCAACGGACCGTTATCGGGCGAAAAGCGCATGGTCTGGAATACGTTTTCCTTTGCCGAAGCGCGCGCGATTCGTGGCGCGTTGAGTGGCACGGTGAATGACGTAGTGCTGACGGCGTTGTCGGGCGCGGTTTCACGCTACGTCGAAAGCCATGGTCAGTCGGTTGCCGGGCGCAAGATTCGGTTTATGGTTCCGGTCAGTTTGCGCCAGGAAGATCAGCACGGCGCTTTGGGCAATCTGGTTTCGATTCTGCCGGTGGAAATCCCGCTGGATTTGAAAAATCCCGTCGAACGGTTTCGTTATGTGAATCAAAAAACGATGGCGATGAAAGGCGGACGCGTCGCCGAAGGCTTGAATCTGTTTTCGGCGTTGATGGGCATTTTGCCTGCGCCAATGCAGGCCTTGGTGGGAGCGCTTTCGACGGCGAACATTCCGATTCCGGTGATGAATATGATTTCAACCAATGTGCCGGGGCCGCAAGTTCCGCTGTACGCCATGGGACATCGAATGACGGCTTATTACCCTTACGTCCCGGTTGGGTATGCGGTCGGATGCGGTTGTGCGATTATGAGCTACGACCAGCATTTGTATTTCGGGTTGACGGCGGATCTGAAAGCCATGCCCGATGTTGAACGGTTGCGAGATCAGTTGTATGAATCGTTCTATGAATTGCGAACGGCTGCCGGTGTCGAAGAAATCAAACCGCAACCGGTGAAAGCAAAGGCCGCCAAAGGCAAGCGCGGCTGAATTGATAACGTTGTCCATTGCTAGTTACCGAAGGTGAATTATGTCCGGGTATTCCTCATCAGTGTTGCTCCACAAAGAAATGCGGCATTCAAATCGTCCGCTGTGGTTGGAATCGTTTGTCGGGTTGGACTGGATGGCATTGCATGCCGCTCCGGTTTATTACGGTTTGGGAATTCCGCGCGGCGATGGTTCGGCGGTAATTGTCATTCCGGGCTTTCTGGGCACAGATCATTACTTGTGGGAAATGAATTTGTGGCTGCGGCGCATTGGTTACAAACCCTATATGTCCGGCATTGGCTGGAACGCAGACTGTTTGAACTCATTGGTGGAACGTCTCTCCGTGACGCTCGACAAAGCATTTGAAGAAAGCCGCGGCAAAGTTCACCTGATTGGTCACAGTTTGGGCGGCATTTTGGCTCGATCAGCCGCCGTGCGTTGGCCGGACAAGGTCGCTTCGGTCACCGCGCTCGGTTCGCCATTTCGAGGCGTTTGTTCCCATCCGATCGTGTTGGAAATGGCGGATCGCGTTCGGGAACGTGCCAAAATCAAACATCGCCAGGAAACACATCCCGGTTGCTTCACCACAGTTTGTAGCTGCGAATCTGTGGCGGCGCTAAACATTCATTTGCCAACCGCAGTTCCGAATATTGCCGTGTATACCAAGACGGACGGCGTTGTGGATTGGCGCTACTGCATTAACGACGATCCAGCCACCAATGTCGAAGTGCAGGGAACACATGTCGGGTTGGCGTTCAACCACCAAGTTTACAAAATTATTGCCGAGCAATTGCATTCAACTAAAGAATGATTCGCTCTAAATCCTCATTTGTCGGTTTTATGTAGTGTCAGCCAGAGCCAAAAATTAATTCCTGATTTTTCCCATAATTCTTGTCGGACATTTGCCTACGTGTGGTTAGTTGAGTAAAGTACCTTTGCCTGCGTGCAAAGTAACGCCCTCACAATGCGTTGCGAACCTCATAACCAATGCCCCACACTGGTTTCTTGAAATGTTAGGCAAGACCATAGGCAACTACCGCGTCGTCACCGAATTAGCCAAAGGTGGAATGGGATCAGTCTATCGCGCTCATCATTTGTATTTGCCACGTGAAGTCGTCGTCAAATCCATTCAGCTCGATTCCTTTTCCGAATCCGCGCAAGAACTGTTGCGAGCCAGATTCCGCCGAGAGGCTTTCATTCAATCCCAGTTTGACCATCCCAATATCGTCCGGGTGTTGGAGTTTTTCGAAGCCAGGGAAAATTACTACCTGGTGATGGAATACGTTCCCGGAGTCAGTTTGCGCGAATTGCTGGACAAACAGGGAATTCCTGCCGCCAAACAAGCCATTCATCTGTTCAAACAGATTCTTTCGGCAGTGGATTACGCGCACAACTTCAGTTATCTGGACGAAGTCGGAAGACGCCAAACGGGAATCATTCACCGCGACATCAATCCGTCCAATCTGCTGTTGGACAACAGCGGGCGCGTCAAGATTGCAGATTTCGGCACGGTCAAAGCCGTCGGCACAACACGGTTGACCCAGATCGGATTTCATCCGGGAACGATTGAATACATGTCACCCGAACAATTGCGCGGCGGCGAGATTGATTGGCGCTCGGACATTTACAGCATCGGCGTGACATTTTACGAAGTGCTGACCGGACATTTGCCATTTCCTATGACCGAAGGCGGATCGGATTGGGAGGTGCGAAAAGGGCATATCGAATTGCCTCCGCCGCCAATTCAACAGCTCAATCCAAACGTTCCCCATGAATTGGCAGCGATTGTCATGCGCGCGCTGCAAAAATCGCCGGATGCCCGGTATCAATCAGCGGCAGAGTTTTTGAAAGCCTTGAACGCATACAAGCCGATTGAAGAGACAGCCAAAAAGAAAATCCGCGGCCACGTTCGAAAATTTGGCAAACTCAAACCGATGATGGTGAAAACCGTCATCAGGCTCGACTCGAAGGTGTTTCCTGAACGAATGGACAACCTGTTTGAGCTTGGCGATGCCGTTACCATTCCTGTAATGCCGCGAACGTCTGAAAGCGATCAACCTAAGCTGGCTAAACCGGCCTCAATAGCGAAACATTCTCCGGCCAAAAATTTTCAGCCTGCTTCAGCAACCAAAGCGGAAACAACGCCCAAAACGAACAGCGGATTGCCCAAACGAGTCAGCGAATTGATCGCCAAATACAATCTCAGTCGCAATGCGGTCGTGCATGGATCGTTGATCCTGGGCGCAGCGTTGGTATTGATTCTGTTTTTACTCGATAGCGCAAGACCGGATTGGCAGTATGCGATGGCGAATCTGAACAGCAACGCTGCCTCAGAGAAAAAGTTTGCGCCAACGCTGCAATCCGCCCGCGAATTTGAAAAGCAGGAACAATACGACGAAGCGATTCTGGCTTACGAAGCGGTGCTGTACCAACATCCGAAAGCTGAAGAGCGGGATGGGCTGACGATGAAAATCATGCAGCTTCGCACGTTTCAAACCCTGATCGAAGCTGGTCGAATCGCCGAACGTGGCGAACGT
>JAEUQP010000750.1 GCA_016789645.1 Acidobacteriota bacterium
TCAGGTAAAGTTGATCAGTGAAAGGCAGCAGATGGTAAGCGACAAAGGAACCTGTCACCTATCATCTGCCACCTGTCACCTCAACGACGTTTCCACCAAATGAACGTTCCAATGCCGATGATGCCGAGCGGCAACAACACCACAGCGATCCACCAGAATGTGTTCAACTGAGCGCCGCTCATGGTCACGCTGCGGTTGGTAGCCGTTTTCGGGCGAATTGAAATCAGGTCTTCATCTTGCGCCAGCCAGTTGATCGAATTCATGAACAAATCGCCATTGCGCTGAAACCGAAACGCCTGATTGGAAGCGAAGTCCGAATCGCCAATGACGACCAGCCGCGTTTCCTTGTTTTCGCCCATGCTTTTGCTGGCGACCGCGCCCAACGTCACCGGCCCTTTGGTGTCTTTGTCATCAAGCTTGGGTTCGACGCCTTCTTTCAAATCGGTTTCGCCCCAGCTTTCCTGTGAAGCTGTCAGCAGAGTCGAAGCATTGACGCCTGAGCCACTGGCCGGAATAACTTTGACCGAACGCGCCTGCGGAAAGATCGTCATCGAACGCGTGAAGTTCTGCGTGATGGGATGCTGCCCGTAATTCAGCACCAATGGCGCAACGGGGCCACCGCCAAACATTTGGCCGACCTGGCTGAAATCCAGCACGATATCTTTGCCGACTTCAATCGCCCATTTTTTCAGCACGTCATCAAGCTGCGGGTCTGTTTCCGGATCAAGCAGGATCATTGCCTTGCCGCCATTGTCCAGATACTGGCCGAGCATCGAAGCTTCGGGAGGCAGGAAGGAGGTTTTTGGCCCGGCCACGACAACCACCGAACATTCCGAAGGAACCTGTTTAGACGTCGCCAGATTGATCGTCTGGGTTTTGTAATTTTCCCCTTTTAACTTCGCTTCGACCTGGCTGTAAGCGTCGGCCAGCGTTTTTTCTTCGTGGCCATCGGTGAAACAAACGGTCTTCAGCGTTTCGCGCGTGACTTTCAGAATGGCGTTGATCAGCGATTGTTCGTCGGTTGCCGTTGGCCGCTCAATGCGATCTCCGGCGGCGACAACGGTTTCGCCAAGCGCTTTGACCGCGTATTGCCGTGCAATTTCCGGGCGCTGTTGCGGATCAACCCATTCGTAACTGATTCGCTTGGACTGGTATCTGAACTCATTCATTTGATCAGCCAGCAGCGTATCGTTTTCTTTGGCAAATCGAATGACTTTGACATCTTTCTGCAATCCGGACAGCACTTTTTTGGTTTGATCGGACAGCGAAAACAAACCTTCCGCGGTCAGATCAAAACGTTTGTGATGCCGGTAACCGAGAAAGTTGGCGATGCCGATCAAACCCAACACAGCGACGGTCAGCAACACCATGTTCGTGCTCAACCGCCCGGACCGACCGCGAAAGTATTCAATGATGTCTTTGTAATTCAGCGCAATCGAAGCCAGCAACAACACGCCGCCGACAATCAACAGCGACAGATTGAACCAGCCCCAAATTTCCTGAATCGTATGGCGAACGTATCCGGCAATAGCCATTGCTGCGCCGATAAAGCCCGCCATTTTGATGATCTCTTGACGATTCGTATTCATATCGTAGTTTCCAGTTGCCAGTTGCCAGTTGCCAGTTGCCAGTTGCTCAACCCGCCAGCCTGATGACTGGAAACTTGAAACTGGAAACTGGAAACTGATCTATGCCCTTCTCCAACGCATCGAATCCAGCGAACGCAGCGTCAGGAACAAACCGAGCACGACGCCGGACAGATAAAAAATGATGTTGGTGGTATCAATGACGCCTTGGGAAAATTCCTGGTAATGCTGAAGGATCGAAAGATATTTGATGACTTCCGCAAAGCTTGAACTGCTGTCGCGTACCGACAAATCAATGAACAGCAGAGTCAGGAACAAGACAAAGGTCACGACTCCGGCAATGATCTGGTTTTCGGTCAGCGACGAAATGAACGCTCCGATGGCCAGCAACACTGCGCCGAGCAGGAACAGTCCCAGATAGCCCGAGCCGACAATACGCCACGGCAACGGCGGATCGCTGTACGCGCCGACAATCAAGTAATAAATCAACGTCGGAGCCAGCATCACCACAAACAGCGTCAGCGAAGCCAGGTATTTGCCGAGCACGATCTGAATTTCCGTGATCGGCGAAGTCATCAGCATCTCCATCGTGCCGCGTTTGCGATCTTCAGCGTAAATTCCCATCGTCAGCATCGGCACCAGAATCGGCAGCACGTAAGTTCCGACAAACCCAACGAAGCTGCGAATAACCTGCAGCGGCACATCAATATCCGGCGGAGCGCCCGACCGTGCAGCTTGCGCCTGAGCCATCATGGCGTACTGCATGACGCTGGACAGGATGATGGAAAAGACAAATCCGGCAGCCACCAGAAACGCGCCGATCACGATGTAGGCAATCGGCGAAACAAAATACCCGTTCAATTCGCGGCGGAAGATCGCCAGAATTCCCTTCATAAAGCTGCGTTCTCCTCAGTTGTTTTTTCTTCCGTCGTCAACTGCATGAAGATTTCTTCCAGGCTCAAGCTGACGGTGCGCAGTTCCAGCAGTTCGAATCCGCCGCCGACCACCTTGGCGGCGATTCGTCCGCGGAGATCAACGCCTAAATCACTTTCCACCGTCGCGGCCAATGCGCCATCGTGTTCGGATGCTGCAACTTCGACGGTTCGCGCGCCTTCGACAGTTTCCAGCGCCGAACGCAAACCACCGGAATCGCCGCGTGCGACAATCCGAACTCGTTCACCGCCCTTGAGCTGTTTGGTCAGATTGTCCGGCGTATCAATGGCGGAAATTTTGCCCTTGTTGATGATGATGACGCGGTCGCAGGTCGTTTCGACTTCCGACAGGATGTGCGTCGAAAGAATGATCGTATGTTCGCCCGCCAAACCTTTGATCAGGTTGCGGACTTCGCTGCGCTGTGTTGGGTCAAGTCCCACCGTCGGTTCATCCAGAATAACGACATCCGGGTTGTGGACAACGGCCTGCGCAATGCCAACGCGCTGTTTGTATCCGCGTGACAGCTTTTTGATCAGCCAGTCCTTGCGGTCAGTGATGTTGGTCATGCGCATCGCTTCTTCGACGCGCTTGGCCACGTCGCCTGCGGCAACGCCTTTGATCCGCGCCACAAACGCCAGGTAATCGCTGACGGTCATGTCGGGATACAGCGGCGGCGTTTCCGGCAGATACCCAATGCGTTTGCGAACCTCCATCGAGTCTTCAAACACGTCAAACCCGGCGATGCGCGCAGTTCCGCCCGTCGCCGGTAAATAGCCGGTCAGAATTCTCATTGTGGTGGTTTTTCCGGCGCCGTTGGGACCAAGGAAACCTAGAATCTCTCCCTTTTCAACTTTGAAAGAGATGTCATTGACAGCGCGCGCTTGTCCGTAGCTCTTCGTCAGATGCTCAACTTCAATCAAGCCTGCCTCCGAATTGTTTGCTTCAGGAATATTTTTTGAGGTGATTTGCCTTACTCGGCAAAATTGAAGTTGCAGATTCTAGTCACCGCTTCAGGAAGCGTCAAGAGCCTGTCTTTTCTGGTTTTTTCGATGCCAAAGACGTTTCCTTAAACGCTTGTGCCGTTTGCGAACGGCTCGTAAAATGCGCTCACCCCTTGGCAGAAACAAGTAAGCCGTTCGTTTCGTAACGTTACGCCGAAAGCAATTTTCTCAACCGACAGGCCTGTTGCTTTCGGTTTCTGGCAGATTACCCATTTCACGGAGAAAACATGCGACAAGTTTCCCTTACGGTTTCGCTCGTTTTTCTATTCCTGATTGCCTGCCCGAATTTGAGCTTGGCTCAAATTCGACCGACGGAATTAACTCGCGATACACGGCCACGCAATTGTTCGATCTCCGGGCGAGTAACGATCAATGGCCAGCCAGCGCCAAATATCCAGGTAGACATCAACGAAATTCCGACGGATTTCAATTCGCCCCAGCCGATTCGCCAGACGGCAGACGGTGCGATCACACGAAACGCATTCAAAGCCCGCACCGATGGCGAAGGCCGATACCAAGTTACCAATTTGCCTCCCGGACGGTTTGTGGTGACGGCGGGTTCTAAAGTGTTTGTCCCAGCCAGCCAGCAACCAAATGAACCCAAACTGATCACGCTCGATGCCGGAGAATCGCGCGACAATCTGGATTTTGCGCTGGTGCGCGGCGGAGTGATTACCGGCCAGATCACTGATGCCGAAGGTCGCCCGGCTATTGCGCACCAAGTTCGTGTGACGTTGATCGTCATAGGCCCGGACGGCCAGCAGCAATCCAGAAATTTTCCCGGCAATTGGGGAGAGCGGATGACCGATGATCGCGGCGTGTATCGAATTTATGGGTTGCTACCCGGAACGTATTTGCTGGGCGTAGGTGGCGAAGATAACTTTTTCTCCACGGCCAAATATCCGCCCATTTTTTATCCGGACGCCACTGATCCTAAACAAGCCAAGTTGATTCCCGTCAAATCTGGCGAAGAAATCACAGGCATCAATCTTCGATTGGGCGGAGCGCGCAAAACCTACGAAGCCATCGGTCGCGTCATCGAAGCTGACACCGGCAAACCGGTGCCGAATATTCGTGTCAGTTGCCTAAAAATCTTTGAGGAGGAATCGGATGATAACGAAGGCGGTTATGGCGAAGGGCAAGCGGATCGTCAGGGAAATTTTCGGCTGACCGGGTTGAATCGGGGCAAATATGGTTGCACGTTGCAAGCAGGCTGGATGGAGGCGTCGGACTTTTACGCCGAACCGATGACCTTTCAGATGTTGGACGAAAACGTGTCCGGCATTGAAATCAAAGCCTCGCGCGGGGGGACGATCAGTGGTGTTAGTGTCATCGAAGGTTCGAACGATGCGGCGACCAAAGCGAAACTGGCTCGAATGATGATTTTCGCCTACTCTGAATCGGAAGACCCGCAAGATCGTCGGCTTCAGCCGAGTTCGTATCATCAAACCACCATCAAGCCCGATGGCACGTTTTTGCTTACGGGCGTTGCGCCGGGAAAAGTAACGCTCCAGGTGAATACCGCTGGCGATCGCACGCTGTCGTTGATTCGTATGGAACAGGGCGGCGCACCTTTTGAAGAATCTCTCAAGCTGACCAAAGGTGAGAAAGTCAACGACCTACGACTAATTTTCACCACGGGAACCGGCATCATTCGCGGACAAATTCAGGCTACAGGCCGTCCGCAATCAGCCGGAGATACCTATCGAATTCAGGCTCGACTGCAAGGCAGCACCACTGGCGCCTGGTTCCACAATGTCGTGGATGACAAAGGCCGTTTCGAGTTGACCAGTTTGCCCGCGGGCGAATACGAATTGCAGTTGAACGGCGTCAGTCAAATGCCTGACGGAAGTCGTCGTTCGATGGTGCTGGCGAAACAGAAAGTTTCTGTTCCCCTTGGCTCGACGGTCACAGTGACCATTCCCTACGATCCCAACCGCCCGTTACAGGAGGAACGATGAAACTCTTCGCTCTCCTCTCTCTGGCAATGTTGATTGGCAACATCGCCTTGGCCCAATCCAACTCCGAAACAACGCTCAGTGGCAAAGTGCTGCTTGATAACGGTCAGCCCGCCGCCGGAGCCAGCGTCGAAATCAATTCCGTCGGGTTGCGCAAAAATCGCCGAAGCGAATCGGTGCAATGCGACGAAACTGGCAGCTTCAAATTGACGGGCTTGGCCGCAGGTTCGTATTCCATCGAAATCTCTGCTCCCGGTTATGTCACCGATGATGCCAATTCCCAGCGTGTGTATCGCCCCGGCGAAACCGTAACGATTCATCTGGTCAAAGGCGGAGTCATCACAGGCAAAGTTAC
>JAEUQP010000772.1 GCA_016789645.1 Acidobacteriota bacterium
GCTTGATCCGGAAATTGCCGACAAGTTGCGCGATGGCGTGGTAATTCCAGCGCATCCGTTGGCGCTGACCGAAGCGCGTAAACTGGACGAACGCCATCAGCGCGCGTTGACGCGCTATTACTGCGACGCCGGAGCCGGTGGCATAGCCGTCGGAGTTCACACCACGCAATTTGCCATTCGCGATCCGCAGATTGGTTTCTTCGCGCCTGTGTTGCGACTGGCGATGGAAACGGCGCGCGAATGGGAACGCTTGAACAGCAAACGAATCATCAAAATCGCCGGTGTCTGTGGAGCGACCGATCAAGCATTGCGTGAAGCCGCCTTTGCGCGCGAAGTTGGCTATGACGCAGGCTTGCTGAGCCTGGCTGCGTTGCGCGATGCGACGACGGAGCAGTTGATCGCGCATTGTCGTGCCGTCGCCGAAGCGATTCCGCTGTTCGGGTTTTATTTGCAACCGGCTGTTGGAGGACGTTTGCTTGCGTACGAATTCTGGCGGGATTTTTTTGAAATCGAAAATGTTGTCGCCGTGAAGATTGCTCCGTTCAATCGTTATCAAACGTTGGATGTCGTTCGCGCACTGGCCGACAGCGGACGCCAGAACGAAATTGCGCTGTACACCGGCAATGACGACAACATCGTCGCGGATTTGTTGACCGAGTTTCGATTGGCCGAGGGCGCGAAGCTGCATTTTGCCGGAGGCTTGTTGGGACATTGGGCGGTGTGGACGCGGCGCGCGGTGGAATTGCTGGAAGCAATCAAAGCTTGTCGCAAGAATGGCGGCGAAGGCGCGTTGGAATTGCTGGCTCGCTCAGCGGAAGTCACTGACTCCAACGCGGTTCTTTTCGACGTGAAGTATAACTTTGCAGGCTGCATTGCTGGATTGCACGAAATTTTGCGACGGCAGGGATTGATGCAGGGGCGCTGGTGTCTTGACCCACACGAAGATTTATCCCCAGGACAAACCGAAGAAATAGACCGTATCTGTTCCAGTTACCCGCAGTTAACGGACGATGAATTTGTTGCCGAACATCTCCATCACTGGCTTGGCTGAGTAAGAATCAAGAAAGTACTCGAAACCGACTGGAGAAAATTCGAGTCCTTTTGAGTGGGAGATAGAAAAAATGAAACTAAGACTTTCCGGCAGACAAATCACTGGGACTGTTATTGGGCTGGCTATTGTGGCAGCGGCAGGCTGGTTTTTATGGGGGAAACGAGAAGCGGCGGCTGAAGAATATTTGACCGCCAAAATTGAACGCGGCGATTTACGCAACAGTGTGTTTGCCACGGGCACATTGCAAGCCGTCACAACCGTGCAAGTCGGCAGTCAGGTGTCGGGGACAATTGCTTCATTGTCAGCGGATTTCAACACCAAAGTGCGAAAAGGGCAGGTTGTTGCGCAACTTGATCCTTCGATTTTGCAGGCGCAAGTCGCTTCGCAACGCGCCAACTTGGAACAAGCACGCGCCAGCGCCGCCGATGCTCAAGCGAAGTTGTTGGCGGCCAAAGCAAATGTGCAAAACCTGCAAGCTGGCGTTTCCAGCGCCAGTGCCAATTTGGCGGCGCTGAAAGCGCAACTGGACGATGCCGCAAGCAATTTGAAACGGCAGAAAGCATTGGCCGACGCTGGTATCGCCGCCGAGCGAGATTTGGAAACGGCGCGAACGGCATTCAATGCTGCGGATGCCCGTTACAAACAGGCATCGGCGCAATTGGAACAGGCACGCGCCAGCGAA
>JAEUQP010000774.1 GCA_016789645.1 Acidobacteriota bacterium
CATCGCCGAGTTTCAAAAAGTCCTATCCGAATTCCCGGATCACGCCGACAGTTGGAAATATGTCGGTCTTTCCTATTACCAGTTGAAAGAATATGCCTCCGCCATCGAGCCGCTGGAAAAAGCTCTGGAGCAGAAAAAGAAGGACAATCGGCTTGACCCGGATTTGTATCGCGCGTTGGGACAGTCGCATTTGGCATTGAACCAGCACGATCGCGCGTTGCCGTATTTTGAAGCTCTGACCAAAACGCAGGCGAATGTCGCCGTCAATTTTCATTTGCTCGGGGTGGCTTATTCCAATCTGAATCGTCCCGAAGAGGCTGCGGAGGCCTTTCGCAAAGCCTCGAAGCTCGATCCCAAAGATGCCGATTCGTTTTACTACCTGGGCGTGCAGCAATTCCGCACCGGCAAACTGACCGATGCCATTGCCAGTTTGCGTGCCGGGCTGATTGCTGAACCGAAGAATGTAGAGATGCTGGGATTGCTGGCGGAATCGCTATTGCGCTATGCCGGAAATGAATCCGACGAAAAGAAAGCTGCGACGTTGTTTGACGAAGCGACACGCGTGGCGATGACTTTGAAAAGCGTCAAAGACGACGCGGCGGCGGCAGAATTGTTGGGCCGGGCGTATCTGGCGACCAAGCGGTATCCGCAAGCCGAAGCCATGTTGACCAAAGCCGTCGAAGGCACGAAACAGCCCAGCGCCGCGCTGTATTTCAATCTGGGCTTTGCGCTGGCGCAAACCAAATCGTGGCCGCGTGCGGGCGAAATGTTCGCCAATGCCGACAAGCTGAATCCCGGAGACACCAACACGCTGTACTATCTTGGCTATGTGTTCGAAAACCAGCGCCGCTATCCGCAGGCGCTTGAGGCGTACACCAAAGCGTTCGAAGCCAGCGGACGCAGCAACGCCGACATCAAAGCCAGCATGGATCGCGTTGCGCCTTTGGCCAAGCAGTGAGTTTTGTTTTCCCAAATAACTGCTCAGCCCTTCGCCGCGGTAGCGGCGTTTGAGTTTAGCCGTGGGTTTTAACCCACGGTAGGAGGTGACATTCTTCCTCGTCGCGTTAGCGACGGCTGAATTCAGTCGTCGCTAACGCGACGAGGAGGTTGGCTAACCGCTTCCCGGCGTTGAAACGCCGGGCTAAATTCAGCCGCCGCTACGGCGGCGAAGAGTGGCTGAGTAGTAACTTCCAAATTGATTTCCAGCCAATGGCCGTGACCAGAAAATGATTGTTCCGGCCAAACGCCGTGCGTATACTCCCGCCCGTTCGACATCCAAAGCATATGGCGCAGTCGTCTCGATTCTTCAGCGAAGACTGCGCACGGCAATCAACGGCAGCAGCCCGGACACATCAGCTATGACCGAAAAGCTCTTCATCTCTCACAGCACGCAGGACGACACGTTTGTGCGCGAGCTTCGCGCCGCGCTGGCCGATCAAGGACAAGTCGGCCAGGATGCCTGGATTGACTCGCGCGAACTGCGCGGCGGCGATCTGCTCTGGCCGGAAGTCCAAAAAGCTATAGACGAAGCGACGGCTTATATCGTCGTGGTAAGCCCGGACGCTTTTCAGTCAGATTGGGTAGGGGATGAATTGGCCCATGCATTGAAAGTGCAAGCACAACGTGGTCGGGCCAATTATCCCGTAATTCCGCTCTCGTTGAACGACACCAAGCTGGGCGTATTCAATAAGCTTTTTGACGACAAGCCTGCCTTTATCCCCGTCAGCAGCAACGCGGGCGGCATCGAAGCGGCGATGGATAAGATTCTGGCCGCATTGGGCAAGCGCCAACTTGCGGATGTTGAATCCACGCCGCAACCCAAAGCCGAGCCGCTGGAAGAACTCGTGCTTGAACTCACCGATCTGAAATTCCACGAACAAGACGGCGTCCGTCGCCCCTCTGCCCGCGCGCGGCTGATTTATGAACCGGCGACGCCGGGTCAGCCCGAAGTTCGCAGCGCGCAAAGCTGGCGGCTGGTCGCGCCTATCGGCCCCATCGAAGCCCATGAACTCAGTTGGTATCTGGAAAAATATGCCATCTGGCCAAGCTATTACTTTCGCGATCGCGCGCGCAAGGTGGAAGAGAATCTGGTGAAGTGGGGGCAGATGTTGCACGACGCGGCGATGCCCGCCGCTCACAGAGAAAATGTCATGCAGGCTTGGGCCAAAATCGGCGACCAGGCCGGGCGGCGCTTTTCCGTTCACGTGGATGCCTCGCTCGAAGCGGGCGCTTCGGAAGACGACGTCAAAATCGCAAAAGAAGCCGCCACGCTGCTGCTCAGTCTGCCGTGGGAACTGTTGCACGATGGAAAGAGTTTTCTGTTTCAAGGCGCGAAACCGGCGCGCGTTCGCCGCAGGCTGCCAGCGACTGAAGGTTTCGCCGTGCCCGTCGTCGCCACGCCCATCCGCATTTTGCTGGTCACCGCGCGCCCCGAAGACGATTCGTGCGGCTACATTGACCATCGCATCAGCGCCTTGCCGCTGGTTGAGGCTACGGAATCTTTGCCCGGTTTGGTCAAGCTGCATGTCCTCAGTCCGCCCACGCTGCCCGCCTTGCGCGCGGAACTTGACCGCGCCCGACAGGAGCAAAAGCCGTATCACGTCGTCCACTTCGATGGCCACGGAGTTTATGACCGCACGGTCGGACTCGGCGGACTGTGTTTCGAATCGCCCGAAGACATCAACAAACTGGAAAACCGCCGCCACGTCACCGTCTACACTCAAGACAGCGCGGAGCACGGCACAGGCTTGGGATCATTGCTGCGCGCTCATCGCATTCCGCTCGTTTTCCTCGAAGCCTGCCAGACCGCGCAGGCGGAAGCGGCGTCTGAATCCGTCGCCTCCGAACTGCTGAAAGTCGGCGTGGCCTCCGTCGTAGCCATGAGCCACAGCGTGCTGGTCGAAACCGCGCGCCGTTTTGTCGAATCGTTTTACAAGGCGCTGGCAGCGGGCAAACGCGTAGGCGACGCCATGCTCGCAGGCCAGCGCCAACTCAAAGACGACACCTTTCGCGGGCGAATTTTCGGAGCGGGCGCGTTGCGGCTGGAAGATTGGTTTGTGCCCGTGCTCTTTCAGGAAAAGGACGATCCGCAGCTTTTCAAAATCACACCCAGCAAACAGACGGTGGCGGATTTCCAAATCGCGCTGACCAACCGCCTGGGAGAATTGCCGCCGGTGCCGGAAACCGGCTTCATCGGGCGCAGCCGGGAATTGCTGGCGCTTCAGCGGTTGCTGAGGCAAGAACGCTACGCCGTGGTGCGCGGCCAGGGCGGCGAAGGCAAGACGGCGCTGGCCGCCGAATTCGCCCGCTGGATGGTTCGCTCCCAGCAGATGCGCCGCGCCGCGTTCGTTTCTGTCGAAACGTACAGCCACGTCGCCGCCGTGCTCGATGCTCTGGGGCGGCAGTTGGTGGGGCAGGACTATTCCGTGGCCACGTTCGACGATCTGGAAAAAGCCATTCATCCCGTCGAGCGCGCGTTGCGCGAACAGGCCACGCTGCTGGTGGTGGACAACATGGAAAGCATCTTGCTGCCGCCTTACCTGGAAGCGCCAGAGGCGTTGACGGAAGATGCAGGCCGCGAACTGAAGGCCATCCTTGCCCTGTGCGAACGCCTGTTGCGAGCGGGCAGCGACACGCGGCTTGTGTTCACCAGCCGCGAA
>JAEUQP010000814.1 GCA_016789645.1 Acidobacteriota bacterium
TTCCCGAATCTGCCCAACCTGCGCTTCCCGGAATTTTTCGGCATCAACTTCTCGCCCAGCCGGTCGAGCACGATTCCGGACTTCCGTCCGTTCCCGCTGTTGGGTTCGTTCACTTCGATTGAATCGGACGCCAATTCGAATTACCACAGCTTGCAGGCGCAATTGAACAAACGTTTTTCCAAAGGCGTGCAGTTCACGACCGCTTACACCTGGTCGCATTCGATTGACGAAGTCTCCGATTTGTTCGATCTGGGCGGCGCTCCGGCGTTGCCGCAGGACAGCTATAACCGCGCGGCGGAACGCGGCTCCTCTAATTTCGACATTCGGCATCGGTTTGCGTACAGCGTGATTTGGGAATTGCCGGGCTTCAATCGCCGAGACGCGTTGGGCGGATGGCAGTTGGCCAGCACGGGCTTTTACCAAACCGCGCAACCGTATTCGGTGCTGTTCTGTTGCGATATCAATCGCGATGGCAATGCGTCCGATCGCATCAGTTTTATCAGCGCCAACGGAGCCGATCCGGGCAGCGCGCCTCGCAACACGTTCCGCGCCGATGACATGTCGGTCGTCAATTTCGCGGTCAACAAAATCTTCCTCATCGGAGACGACAACAAGCTGGAAATTCGCAGCGAGTTTTTCAATCTCTTCAACCGCTCCAACTTCGGCATTCCCGTCAACCGGCTCTTTTTCGGCAACGTCGGAATCGAACCGCTGACGCAGAAGAATTACACGGACACGCGGACTCCCGCGCGCACCATCCAATTCGCGCTGAAGTACAGCTTCTAAAAACCGTAGCGCAGGTTTTCCAACCCGCACTCACCAAATGAAAACCGCCCGCAATCGATGTTTCGATTGCGGGCGGTTTTCATTTGGCCATCCTGTTTAGCGCAACGGAATCACGAAAAAGGTCTGCAACAACGCTTCGCTGGAATCTTTGCCGCGAAACCCGACGCCGCCATACGAAAAGGAATCATCCTGAAAAATCCCGATCAGATGCGGTTTGGCGGAAGGCGCGCTGGCAATAGTCATCCGCGTATCAAAGCGATTTCCCTTGGCTTCAAAGGTGATGTGGAACGAATCGCCTTTCTTGTCCATCTTTTCGACGATGCGCTGGCTGTCTTTCCATTCCAGCTTGCCATCCTGGCAAACGTAAAAGTTGAAGGTCGGATTGGTTTGAGGACTGACGATTTCAAACAGGTAATAGTTATTCGCGTCTTTGGCGCGAGCGACCCACGCCATGCCCTTGCCGTTGGAAAACACGAAGTCGAATTCCAGTTTGAAGTCACGATAAATGTTGAAATCGCGACTGGATTCGGTGTCGAACAAAACCACTTTGTCGCTGCGAATCAATGCACCGGAGTTTTCAAACTTCCAGCCGGGCGTTTGCGGAAACCATTTGCGGCCCACCAACGACGGTTGCCAATCGCCTTCGGCAGAACTGGGAATCGGCGACAACTCCACGCGCTCAACAACCGATTTGTTGGCCAGCGTCAGCGACAATTCCTTTGTCCATTCCTGATAGCCTTCTTTCAAAATCCGAATCGAATGCCGTCCCGGCGGCAACGAAATCGCCACTCGTCCATCCGACGGAATAATTCCTTTTTCCTCGCTGCCGGCATAGATTCTGGCTCCCGGTTGAGCCACCAAGTTGACGGTCACCATCGCCACTTCCAACCGCGCTGAAACGAAGAATTCTTTGCCGGGTTGAATCTCCAACTCCCGATTCAGCTCTTCGTAACCATCTTTGACGATGCGCAGACGATGTTTGCCCACCGGAACTTTGGCGATGGTTGCCGCCTGATTTTCCTGAGTCAACGTGACAGGCTTTTCATCCAACGACACTTTGCAACCGGGCAGCATTCCGCCAAGCCGGATTTCCCCATACAGCGACACCATCTTGTTCAACGCGACAAAAGTTGTCGGATTGGCCGGGTCTACCTGAATCGTTTCCGAAAACGGTTGGTAATCCTCATGTTCGATGGTTAGTTTGTATTTGCCGGGTAACAGGTTGATGAGGTTGAGACTCCCATCCGGGTCTTTGATGAGTTCTTTGACCGGAGTCGTGTTTTTCTGATTGGTCGTGATCGGCGTCAGTGAAATTGTCGCTTTGGGAATGGCGACCAGACTCAAATACCCTTTGTTCGGATTGACGGCGATTCGGACGAATTCGGTTTTGGTGATGACCTTGACCCGTTCGCTTTCGGGGACTGTACGATCCGTTCGTTTTGGCCCAGAAGTTCCAGGTTTGGTTGAATTGCCGCTTGTATTGCTACGATCGGTGCGTTTTTGCGCGAAGCCCGTCACCGAGAGCGAAATCAGCAGGACCAGCGTGCAGAAGATCGCAATCCGTTTGTGGATGCTGGCGAGGAAGTTTTCAAGGCAAGTGTCCATCATGCGGCTTTTTATTTTGCGACTTTTCAATTTGGAGATGGGGCAGCGTCTTTGGCACATCGGAATCCGACTCGCAGAATTTGATCATCGGGAATATCGCCGGGGAAATCTGCCCAGCGATAAGTCGCCGTGGCTTTATCCGGCGCGTCCAGAAAATTACCGCCACGATATACGCGCAACCGAGTATCCGGCGCGGCTCCATACCGTTCGGAATAATTGTCTTGTACCCATTCGCTGACATTGCCTGCGAGATCGTAAATGCCAAACGAACTCAGGTCTTTTGCAAAACTACGAACCTGCGACGGGCGGCGTTGTTCTTTGCGGTCAATGTTCGCGAAACCAAGTTCCCACTGATTGCCCCAAGGGTACAACAATCCGCGATTGCCTCCGCGCGCGGCATATTCCCATTCGGCTTCGGTCGGCAATCGTTTGCCAGCCCATTTTGAATACGCCATTGCGTCATCCCACGTCACATACGTCACCGGCAACATGGCTTCATCCGGCGCAAAGGAGCCATTGAATCTCCAGTTTCTGGGAACAGTGTGGCTAGTCGCATCCACGAATTTTTTATAGTCCTGATTGGTGACTTCCTGCACATCCAGGTAGAAAGGTTTGACTTCAACCTCATGAGCCGGCCCTTCGTCGGACGATCCATCGTCGCGTCCCATCATAAACTTGCCACCTGCAATCAAGGCCATTCCCGGCGGAGTTGTGGGCGCTGACGGTTTGGTGACAACCTTCTCTTCCGGCCACGAGAAATACACCACCGCCGCAATCAACAACACCAGCACGACAGAGGCGCCTGCGATCAACGGCAACCGTGATGTTTTCCCAGTCGCTTTTTCTTCAAATCCCGTATTGCGCCCTGACTGTCCTTCGGCAGTCCGAACCTGTTGCTCAGGAACGGTTGATCGG
>JAEUQP010000830.1 GCA_016789645.1 Acidobacteriota bacterium
TTGGCTTCGCCGGATTCCGAAGCCGGCGCGGAAATGGTCACTTTGCCTTCGGTGACATCAAATCGGATGGTGTGCGAACGTTCGTCGGCCATCAGCGCAACTCGGCGCAACGCCGCCGCCAGTTGTCCTGCGGGAATGGCCACGCGGTTATCGTTCCCTTTCGGCAACACCAGTTCGTAATTCGGAAACTGGCCGCTCAGCGTGCGCGAGGAAAGCAAGCGTTTGCCAAATCGGAAAAAGAGATGATTTTCGTTGAATCCGATTTCCACCGTTTCTTCGGTGTCGGCGCTCAGCCGAGACAATTCCGCCAGCGTCTTTTTCGGAATCAGTACGTCCAGATTGGCCTCGCCCAGGTTCAGCGATTTTTCAACGAACGAAAGCCGGTGGCCGTCGGTGGCCACCATGCGAGTTTTGTCCGAATGCACTTCGAACTTCGCGCCGTTCAGCGTGTAACGCGATTCTTCGGCGGTGATGGCAAATTGCGTGCGCGCAATCATCGTGCGCAGCGTTTCCGCCGGCAGCGACGTGAAATGGCCTTTGAATTCGGGGACCTCAGGGAAATTGTCTTTCGGCAATCCAGCCATGCGAAACCGCGAGCGCTCGCAAACAATTGTGATCTGATCATTGTCGCCCTGTTTGAATTCAATCTCGGCTTCGGGCAGCGAACGAACAATCTCAAACAGCTTTTTTGCCTGCAGACAAATCGAACCGGCCTTTTTCGCTTCAATCGGGCAGATGGTGGAAATGGCCACATCCAGATCAGTTCCCTTGATCGAAAGTTCGCCGTCTCTGGCTTCCAGCAACAGATTCGACAAGATCGGAATCGTGCTTTTCTTTTCGACAACGCCTTGAATCAGATTCAGCTCTTTCAGCAGAGCAGATTTGCTAACAGTAAAGTGCATGGCTTGCTCCCTTTGAAAAATCCACTGGCTAGTTTCTTCTAGTAACTAAAAACCAAATACTTTATTTATCCAGCAGTAGTAGTAGTGCCTGTGGAAAAGTGGAAAACAAAAATAACTCGTTGATGGCGCGCGGGGTTACCCGGAATTTTGCCTGTGCAAAAACCTGTTAACCGATGGTCATTCGTGTGGGGAATTGCTGTGGAAAACTTCGACGGGCGAAAACGTCCTCAGAAGTTCACAGGTATTCACCGAAATTCACAGGCCGCCATCAAGATAGGTTGTGAAAAATCGAAAAAGTCTATTTACAGCTAGCAATTAAGCTGTTGATAACGGTGTGGAAATTTCCTTTTTTCTCTTCGTACAGCGCCTGAATTTTTTTGACGCTGTGCAGCACCGTTGTGTGATGTTTATCGCCGAATTCGCGACCGATCTCCGGCAAGCTCGACCGAGTCAGAGTCTTGCACAAGTACATCGCCACCTGACGAGGAACGGCGATTTCCCGCGCATTTGATTTGGATTTCAGTTCCGAAACCTTCAGTTTGTAATGTTCAGCGACAATTTTCTGAATCATTTCGATGGTGACGGATCGCTCTTCTTCTTCGATGATGTTTTTGATCGCTTCCTGTGCCAGCGCCAGATTGATCGTGTCGCCGCGCAGCGAAGACAAAGCTGTCAATCGAACCAGCGAACCTTCCAATTCGCGGATGTTCGATTTGATTCGTTTGGCGATGTACATCGTGACATCGTCGGGCAAATCAATTTTTTCGCTTTCGGCTTTTTTTCGCAGAATGGCGACTTTGGTTTCCAGATCGGGCGGCGTGATGTCGGCGATCAATCCCCACTCAAACCGCGAATGCAGTCGCTCTTCCAGCGTGGGAATGTCTTTCGGTGCGCAATCCGCTGAAATGACAATCTGTTTTTGCCCATCGTGCAGCGCGTTGAAAGTGTGAAAGAACTCTTCCTGCGTGCGTTCTTTGCCGGCGATGAACTGAATGTCGTCTATCAGCAGGATGTCAATCGAACGATACCGTTCGCGGAACGCCATGGTCTGGTCGTACCGAATGGCGTTGATCAGTTCGTTCATGAACCGTTCCGCTGAAATGTAACACAGCCGCAAATGGCGATATTGCTCTTTGATGCGATGGCCGATGGCGCACATCAAGTGCGTTTTTCCCAAGCCTACTCCGCCATAAATGAACAGCGGGTTGTAGGTTTTGGAAGGCGTATCGGCCACGGCCAACGCCGCGGCGTGTGCAAATTGATTGCAGGAACCAACGACGAATGTTTCGAACGTGTATTTCTGGTTCAGGTGAACTTCGGAATGATCCGCATCGGCATATCGTGGCGCATTGACCGTCGCCGTGGAAAAATACTGCCGCGAAGGAGCAACCGGAATTCGTGTGGAAGCCGAATGCACAGTGACGGAATCGGAATTGGCCGTCGTTCGGTTCTGATTTGGTTGAATGGGCATTTCGGAATTGGCCGAAGCTTCAAAGGTGATGGCGCAACCAGCAATGCCGACTTCATCCAGCGATTCTTCCAACACATCGCTGTAATTGTTCAAAATCCAGTCTTCAAAAACCAGATCAGGAACTTTTACTTTCAGCGTAGAGCCATCCAATTCCAGGAAAGAAGTCGGTTTGAACCACGTCGTAAAACTTTCGTGGTTGACTCTTTTCTCGACTGCCGAGAGCACCGATTCCCAAATATTTTCACTCATAAGGCAACGTGGACAGAATCAGTTCGCGCGCGAAAAAGGCCGGGGATTTGCCAGTTCTGAAGACAACGAAAAGCCATCGCTTTTCGCTCGCGGTACAGACTCTTTTGAAATCTTTCCTGAATTTTCCTGACTCGGAAGGGCTGCGAGTATACAGAACGAAAAAGTGATTGCAAGGAATCCATTTTCAGACTTTCGCTGGCAGTTCATAATGGGCAAACGAACGACATCAACGCTTGGAGGATACCGAAATGGCGCTGGCAAATGAACTCTCTCGAATGGATGCGACCGCGCAAGCTGACCTGGTAAAACGCAAAGAAATCACTGCGCTGGAATTGGTGGATGCGACAATTGAACGTATCGAACAGGTCAATCCGCGTCTGAATGCTGTCGTTACCAGCATGTACGATTTGGCGCGCGCAGCCGCCAGCAGCAATATTCCGCAAGGCGCATTTGCCGGAGTTCCCTTTCTGCTGAAAGACCTGCAAGCGGCTTACGAAGGTGTGCCGATGACTTCAGCGTCGAAATTTTTGCAAGACTTCAAACCGAACGGCGACAGCGAACTGGTCAAACGGTACAAACGCGCCGGGCTGATTGTCGTCGGCAAAACCAATACGCCTGAATTCGGAATCTTCCCTACCACTGAACCGAAGCTATTTGGCCCAACGCGTAATCCCTGGGATGTAACGCGAACCCCCGGCGGTTCCAGTGGAGGCTCTGCTGCCGCAGTCGCTGCCGGAATCGTCCCTATGGCGCACGCTAACGACGGTGGCGGCTCGATTCGCATTCCGGCGGCTTGTTGCGGAATCTTCGGATTGAAACCGACGCGAGGCCGCAATCCGCTTGGTCCGCATTTCGGAGACATTTTCAGCGGATTGGTTGCGGAACACGCCGTCACGCGTTCGGTGCGGGACAGCGCGGCGTTGTTGGACGCGACCGCGGGTTATGATCCGGGCGATCCGTACATTGCTCCGCTGCCGGCCAGGCCTTTTGTTCAGGAAGTCGGCGCTGATCCCGGACGGTTGCGAATTGCGGTTTCGACCACGCCCGCGAATGGAGCAACCGTGCATCCGGATTGTGTTGCCGCAGTTCACGACGCTGCAAAATTGTGCGAAGAGCTTGGTCATATAGTCACCGAAGCCGCTCCACAATTGAACGGCGAAATGATTGGCAAAGCGTTCATGACGATTTGGGCGGCGGGCAATGCCTGGACGGCGGAGAGTTTGTCATTTGCTGTTGGCCGCAAACCAACCGAAGAAGAGTTCGAGCCAGCGACTTGGGCGTTGATTCAAATGGGCAGACGACGGAGCGCGGCGGATTATTTGCTGGCGGTACAAACGCTGCAAATCTTTTCGCGTCGCGTCGCGCAGTTTATGGAATCGTATGATGTGCTGTTGTCACCGACGGTCGCCGAACCGCCATTGCCGCTCGGCAGTTTTGAATCGCCGCCGGATAATCCCATGGCGGGCATGCGCCGTTCTGGTCTGTTTGCGCCGTTCACCGGTTTGTTCAATGCGACAGGGCAACCGGCGATGTCCGTGCCGCTGTTTTGGAATTCCGACGGTTTGCCCATCGGCGTTCATTTTGCCGCGCGGTATGGCGATGAAGCGACGCTCTTTCGATTGGCCGCGCAGCTTGAAATTGCTCGTCCATGGGCGGATCGTCATCCGCCGGTTTCGGTAAATTGAATTTGAGGAGAGTTCGAGATGAGTTCAAACATTGCGCCTTACGGGTCATGGCGTTCCCCGATTACATCGGATTTGATCGTTGCCGGAGCAGTCAGGCTTGGCCAAATTGAAACCGAAGGCGAGATTGTTTATTGGAGCGAAGGTCGTCCGGCGGAAAAAGGCCGCAACGTCATCGTCAAACGGTTGCCGAATGGTTCAACCGAGGATGTCACGCCCTTGCCATTCAATGCGCGTACCTTGGTCAATGAATATGGCGGCGGAAGTTTCACGGTCAGCGATGGCGAACTCTACTTTTCCAACTTCGCCGATCAGCGTCTTTATCGAATGGCGCCGAACGCCGAACCGCAAGCCGTGACTGCGGAATCGAAGTTTCGTTATGCCGATGGCATTCTGGATCGTCGGCGCAATCGGTTTGTTTGTGTCCGCGAAGATCATTCCGTTGCCGGGCGTGAAGCCGTGACGACGCTGGTTGCCATTGATCTGGCCACTGGTGAGCAAACGGTTCTGGCCGAAGGCAATGATTTTTATTCCTCGCCGCGGTTGAGTCCCGATGGAAAGCAACTGGCCTGGCTGGTGTGGGATCATCCGAACATGCCTTGGGATGGTTCGGAGCTTTGGTTGGCCAATGTTGAAGCAGATGGTTCCCTGTCCAATCAAACGCTGGTAGCCGGTGGCGTCAGTGAATCTGTGTTTCAACCGGAATGGTCGCCCGCTGGCGAATTGTATTTCGTTTCCGATCGCAGCGGATGGTGGAATTTGTATCGCCAGCGCTCGGGCAAGGTCGAAGCCGTTTGTCCAATGGAAGCCGAATTCGGAATGCCGCAATGGGTGTTCGGCATGTCCATGTACGCCTTCGTTTCGCCAACGCAGATTGTTTGCGCGTACATTCAAAATGGGTTTTCCAAACTGGCGTTGCTGGAACCGGAAACCGGCGCAATCCGCACCATTGAATCGCCATACACGCAAATCGAAGACATACGGGCTTCGGCGGGAAAAGCCGTGTTTTTTGCCGCCGCGCCAACGCAAGGTTCAGCGATTGTTCGTTTCGATCCGGCGACCCGACAGTTTGAAACCTTGCGCCGGTCGAGCGATCTGACGATTGATCCCGGCTATTTTTCCATTGCTCAAGCGGTTGAATATCCAACGGCATCGGGTCTGACCGCGCATGGATTCTTTTATCCGCCGCAAAATCGAGATTACGTTGCGCCGGTTAATGAGCGCCCGCCGCTGCTCGTCATGATTCACGGTGGCCCGACTTCAGCAGCGTTTGCGACGTTGAAACTGGGAATTCAGTTCTGGACTTCACGCGGGATTGCCGTGTTGGACGTGAATTACGGCGGCAGCACAGGCTACGGTCGAGCATACCGCGAACGATTGAAATCCAACTGGGGCGTGGTGGATGTGGACGATTGCGTCAACGGCGCGCGATTTTTGGCGGAACAGGGATTGGTGGACGGAAACCGGTTGGCCATCACCGGCGGCAGCGCCGGAGGTTACACGGTGCTGTGTGCGCTGGCATTTCGCGATGTGTTCAAAGCCGGAGCCAGCCATTACGGCGTCAGTGATCTGGCTGCGCTGGAAGTTGACACGCACAAATTTGAATCGCGTTATACGCACAGTCTGGTGGCTCCGTATCCGGAACGCGCGGATCTGTACCGCGAACGGTCGCCGATTCATCACACCGACAAGTTGAATGCGCCGGTGATTTTCTTTCAGGGATTGGAAGACAAAATCGTTCCGCCGAATCAATCAGAAATGATGGTCGAAGCCTTGCGGCAAAAGAAATTGCCTGTCGCTTATGTCACCTTTGAAGGCGAACAACATGGCTTTCGCCAGGCGGCGAATATCAAACGTGCGCTGGACGGAGAATTATATTTTTACTCGCGCATTTTCGGGTTCGAGCTGGCTGACGCGGTGGAGCCAGTGCCGATTGAAAATCTCCCGTAACAGAAATTGACCCATCCACGAAGGAACACGAAGCGGACACGAAGAAAAGAAAACAAGTCAGGATTTACAGGATTCAACAGGGTTCTTAACAGCCTGATTCGATCAAGAATTCCATCTTGTTCAATCATGTAAATCCTGTCGAAGTTTCTCCTTCCTTCGTGCTTCTTCGTGTGTCTTCGTGGAACGAAAACCAACTGTCGAAAGCTGATTCCGACGAAGAGCTGATCGTCAAAGTCGGGCAGGGTGATATACGTGCGTTTGAAATACTTGTCAGCCGCCATCAAAAATCTGCGTTGCGCGCAGCGTTACGATTTGTGTCCGACCGGCAGGAAGCTGAAGACTTGGCGCAGGAAGCGTTTCTGACTATCTTTCGCAAGGCGCAGCAGTACGAACCGAAAGCTTCGTTCAAGACATGGTTTTTCACTATTCTGCTAAACCTGTGCCGCAACGCCGTCAAAAAGAAAAAGCCTGTGTATTTCGACACCCTGCCGCCGGAAATCGTTGAATCCGCCGGCAGTGAAGATCCCACTGATCAGTTTGATCGTCGGCAAATTCAACAAGCATTGGCCGACGCCATCGCCAAGTTGCCCGAAAATCAGCGAGTGGCGTTTATCCTTTGTCATTACGAAAATTTCAGCTACGCTGACGCCGCAAAAACCATAGGAGTTTCAGTCAAAGCAATCGAATCGTTGTTGGTGCGCGCTAAACGCAACTTACGCGAAGAACTGGCCTGGTTGAGAGGAAAACAGGCGTCGTAATGGCTGAAACCAAACCCCCCGAAAAATTTTTATCGAGAACTGACTAATGAATCCTGAAAATCTAAATCTTCGAAACGAGTATCTTTCAAATCTGAAATCCGACTTGCCAGCCGGGTTGGTGGTGTTTCTGGTGGCGTTGCCGCTCTGTTTGGGAATCGCGTTGGCTTCCGGCGCTCCGCTGTTTTCCGGGATCATTGCGGGCATTGTCGGAGGCGTGGTGGTTACGCTGATTTCAGGGTCGGAAATGAGCGTCAGCGGACCGGCAGCAGGATTGGCTGTGATTGTGGCCACTGCAATCACCGATCTGGGATCGTTTCGCGTCTTTCTGTTGGCGGTGGCCATTTCTGGAGTGATTCAGCTTGGACTTGGGTTTTTGCGTGCCGGGGTGATCGGCAATTACGTGCCGAATGCAGTGATCAAAGGCATGCTGGCGGCAATTGGCGTGGTGATTATCCTGAAGCAAATTCCCCACGCATTGGGACGCGACCAGCATTACGAAGGCGATTTCGATTTTTTCTTTGAAGCGGATGTCACCAGCAATACCCTGATGGACATTGTCAAAGCGATCTATTCTGCCAACGTCGAAGCCATTATCATTACGCTCGTTTCGTTGGCCGTCCTGATTTTGTGGGAGCGTCCCGCGTTGCGGAAATACACTTTTTTCAAGCTTGTGCCGGCGGCGTTGATTGTGGTCATCCTCGGCATTCTGATGAATGAAGCGTTCAAAATGTTTTTCACAGATTTTTATCTGAAAGCCGCAGACGGCCATTTGGTGACCTTGCCGGAAGGCAGCGGTTTCAGAGCCTTCTTCCAACAGTTCACAACGCCGGACTGGAGCGCTTTCAAGAACAAACAGGTATACACAATGGCGCTCACGCTGGCGATTGTCGGCAGCATTGAATCCCTGCTTTCGGTGGAAGCGACAGACAAGCTCGATCCGCAACGCCGAATTTCCTCGACCAATCAGGAGCTCAAAGCCCAGGGCATAGGGAATCTGATTTCAGGCTTGATCGGTGGTTTGCCGGTTACAGCGGTGATCGTTCGCAGCACGGCGAACGTATACGCCGGAGCGAAAACGCGCGTTTCCGCGTTTGTGCATGGAGTGTTGTTGTGCATTTGCGTGATGCTGATTCCCGGTTTGTTGAATCGCATTCCGTTGGCCAGCCTGGCCGCGATTTTGTTCGTCATTGGCTACAAACTGACCAAATTTGAACTCTACAAAAAAATGTACCACACAGGAATGGAACAGTTTCTTCCGTTCATTGTGACTGTTGTCGCCATCGTTTTCACTGATTTGCTGAACGGTGTATTGATTGGGTTGGTCGTCGGTATCTTTTTCGTCATTCGCACCAATCATCACTCCGCATTGACTCTGGTCAATCAGGGCAATTATTACCTGCTGCGGTTCAACAAAGACCTTTCTTTCGTCAACAAAACCGAGCTGAAAGACAAACTGGCTTCGATTCCCTCAAGCACGTATTTGATCATTGACGGGACGAAGGCGACTTTCATTGATAACGACATTTACGATGTGGTGGCGGATTTTCAGGAATCAGCCAAATACAGCAGCATTCAAGTGGAATTGAAACATTTCGAATCAAAATCCCAACATTACAGGAGAAATTCTCGTGGAAAGTTACAAAAAGCTATTGCTCGCTAACAAAGCCTGGGTAGCAGACAAACTGGATGTGCGCCCGGATTATTTTGAGCGCATGGCTGACGATCAATCACCGGAATTCCTCTGGATCGGATGTTCCGACAGTCGAGTTCCGGCGGAAGACGTCACCGGGACCGAACCGGGCGAATTGTTCGTGCATCGCAACATCGCCAACCAGGTCATTCACACCGATTTCAATATCCTCAGCGTGTTGCAATATGCGGTTGATGTGTTGAAGGTCAAACACATCATCGTTTGCGGGCATTACGGCTGCGGCGGCGTCAAAAATGCACTTACGCACAAACACCTGGGACTTATCAACAAATGGCTGCGGAATATCAAAGACGTGTATCGAATTCACCAACGCGAACTGGATGGCATCGCCGATCAGGCAACGCGGTTTCACCGCCTGGTTGAATTGAATGTGCAGGAACAGGTTTGGAAACTGGCCGAGACTTCGTTTGTGCAGCATGCCTGGCAGAAAGAAAATCGTCCGTATCTGCACGGCTGGGTTTATGACCTCCATACCGGGTATTTGAAAGACCTGTTGATGTTGACGCCGGGCACTCCCCTGAACGACATCTACAAGTTTGAATTTGAAGATTGAACAAATCGGATAGCAGTTCAGATTTTGAAGCCCAAAAAACTTCTGACCCGGCGCAGGGATTCCAAAACTCGGTTGTATAACTCACCGATAACCATGATTTACCAAAACGATCCAAACAACTGTTCAGAACAGGAATTCGACCGGTTCCTGCGTGAAGTAGACGACTTATACGGCGACGCACCGGGCATGCAAGTGCCGCCTGATTTCGTTGCCCGTGTTGTTGGTTTGGCTCAGGCGGAACGGATGGTCACGTTGCCGACAAGCAAATCCACTTGGTCGTTTCGTGAGTGGTTTCTGGAATTCAGTCTGGCTGTACGGCTGGCAACGGCGTTCGCGTTGGTGATTGCGGCGGTTGGCGGCGTCCGCGTGGGGCAGGCCGTGACGGAAATCATCGCTCGGCGAAATGCGCCAGCGGCGGTGGAATTGGCTGATCCGCTTGGACTGACGGCGTCTGAACAATCCATCGTTCTGTTGCTGGAGCACGACCCACTGGGCAACCAAGATCGTGCAAATCGAAATTCCGGAGAGCGGCAATGAAAAAGAAGCTTTTCCAGATTGGCTTTGTCGTGTCGCTGGTGTTCAACGTCGCGGCAATTGCGACCGTTGGATATAGCCTGTATTTCGCCAAGCCGGTTTCCAGTCACAAAACCAATCCGTTTGCCGCTTACGACCGGTTGAATCTGACCGACGAACAACGAAAAGAATTGTGGGCGCGTTACCTGGACATGGTGCGTGGCATCACTGAATCGCGGGAACAATACAAAACCAAATGGGCAGAGGCAGTCCAATTGATCGCCCAACCGAAACCCGATTGGAAAGCGATTGAGGTCAAACAGGCCGAAATTCTGGAAATCAATCGCCAGACACAAACCATGATTTTTCAACGCTGGGATTGGGCGAAAACACAGTTGACGCCCGAACAGCAACGCATCTTTTTTGACATTCTGCATCAGCGCATCAAGTCCGGCGAATTGCTTGGCGAGATCAAAACCGTGCAGGAGATCATCAACAAACAATCTGCAAATCCCTGAGTTCTCAACACGCAACAACCCTGGAGGAATAGTTTCATGAAACGCAGCTTTACCCTGTTCTTTGTATTCAGTCTGGCAATGGCAGGATGGTTTTATTCGCAACCCGCCAGCGACGCCAAAGAAGCCGTTCCGTCGGCGTCGGCGGCGACGTTCAGCAAAGATGTCGCGCCGATTCTGTTCGACAAATGCGCCGTGTGCCATCATCCGGGCGAAGCCGCTCCGATGTCTTTGATGAATTACAAAGAAGTCCGTCCCTGGGCGAAATCCATTCGGGAAAAAGTCGTCAGCCGCGAAATGCCGCCCTGGTATGCCGATCCGAATCACGGCGAATTCCGCAACGACACGCGGTTGACCCAAACGCAGATTGACACCATCACCAACTGGGTTGCCGGCGGTGCCAAAGAAGGCGACGCAAAAGATTTGCCCAAGGCGCCGGTGTTTTCCAACACTGGTTGGAAATTCGGCCAGCCGGATGTGGTGCTGGAAATGACCGAAGAAGCGGTGATTCCTGCCGACGGAACAATTCCTTACAAGTATTACGCCATTCCGACCAATTTCACTGAAGACAAGTATGTGCAATTCGCCGAAATCAAACGCGGCGATCCAAGCGTTGTGCATCACGTGATTGTCAGCGTGCGCGAAGGCAGTTTGCCTGCGGGAGAAATTCGCGCCAACACGCAGCGCGTCAATCCCGAAGCCGCCGATCAACAACGCGCACAACGTCGCTCCGCCAACCAGGACGCAATGCTGGTCGGTTGGGCACCCGGGATGGATCCGCTGACGCTGCAAACCGGCAATGCCAAACTGGTTCGCAAAGGTTCGACGCTGGTGTTTCAAATGCACTACACCGCGACGGGCGTGGCGACCAAAGATCGCACCAAGATCGGATTGTGGTTTGCCAAACAGCCAGTGGAAAAACAGATGATTACGCGCGGCGTGACGGTTGATCCGTACAAGCTGGTGATTCCTCCGGGCAATCCGAATTTTGAATCTCGCTCTTCGCACACCTTCACCGAAGACGTTCACATCCACATGTTCATGCCGCACATGCACGTGCGCGGCAAAGATTTCCAATACAAACTGGTGTATCCCGACGGCAAGGAAAAAATCCTGTTGAACGTTCCCAAGTACGATTTCAACTGGCAGTTGACGTATTTTGTCAAAGAACCAATTGCCGTACCGAAGGGAAGCCGCATAGAATGCATCGCGCACCACGACAATTCCGCTAACAACAAGTTTAATCCTGACCCTTCGATCACTGTCCGCTGGGGAGATCAAACCTGGGAAGAGATGATGATCGGCTGGATTGATTACACGATTGATAGTCAGAATTTGCGCTTGGCGCAGTCCGCTTCCAAATAGTTTTCAACCTAACCTTTACTCACGGAATCAGGAACAGGATTTTCCGGGATGAATGTCCATTGGAAAATCCTGTGCTCTGTTCAAGTCCCCTTAAAAGGAGCATCACAATGTGGATTAGAAAAGCACTTCGCGATCAGAAAAAAGGCGTTGATTCGCCGATGCCTACACAAGTCGTCTCGAACGAAGAGTTCATCCCGCGCCCGCAAAGCGAACCGCAAAAAAAGGTTGAGCAATTGATCAGTGACATGTCCGAAACGCGCGCCAAAAAGCTCGGTATGCAACGCCGCGATTTCATGCGGACTTCGATGGGAATGGCGACCTGCTTCATGGCTCAGAATCAGGTATTCGGTAAAGTTTGGGATGTGGAAGACGTTGAAACGTGGGAAGCTGCGCCGAATCAGGAAAAATGGCCGAAGGATGAATACTTCATCATTGACGTGCAGGCGCACTTTACCAATGGTGCTCCACTCACCGGATTCCGCACGATGGAATTCGTCAAGAACATGGGCTTTCAGTTGAAAGACGACGCCGATGCGTATGGCTTCCGCAACTTCGTCAAGGAGATGTTCTTTGACAGCGAAACCAAAATTGTGGTGATTTCCGGCGTTCCGGGCAAAGAAAATCTGCGTGACGAAAATGGCAAAGTGCTGGAAGGCGCGGCGCGCACACCGGGATTGGCCGGCAAGGTTTTGCCAAGCTGGGTAATGGCCGAAGCGCGTAAGCAGATCAATGAACTGGCCGGTTCGCAGCGCGCATTGAACCAGGGCAATCTGGCTCCGAATCATTATTGGGACAAGGTCAAAAATCAGATCAATAAAGCCGAATTGATCGAGCAAATGGAACGTGAAATCAAGGTGTACGGCATCAGTTCGTGGAAATGGTATTGCCACACGGACCCGGCGCGCACCGGAAATGGATTCCAGTTGGATGATGAAAACGCACAGTTTTTCATCGAAGAATCTCGCAAACGCGGCATCCGGCTGATCAGCACGCATAAAGGATATTCGTACCAGTCCCGCACGCTCGGCCACCTGGCCAATCCCAAAGACGTGGAGAAAGCGGCGCTGCGCAACCCGGATTTCAACTTTGTGGTTTATCACTCGGCGATCAAACACGGAGCGAACGAACCCAATTGGAAAGAGTCGAACAAATACGATCCGAACACGGGCGATTTTGAATGGCATAGCGTTCTGATGGACATCAAAAAACGCAATCCGCAAATGAAGAATGTGTATTGCGAACTTGGAAGCTTTTTCAACACGCTGGCCGTCTGGGACCCGATCATGGCTGCACATGGGCTGGGCAAAAACCTCAAATACTACGGTGCAGATAACGTTGTTTGGGGAACGGACTGTCTGTGGTGGGGATCGCCGCAATGGGGCATTGATGCCCTGAAACGTTTCCAGATGCCGGATGATTTGTGCGAAAAATTCGGCTACAAGAAACTGACCAAGGAAGACAAAGCCAAAATCTTCGGTCTGAACGCCGCCAAGCTTTACAAGGTGGACATCAAGGCCAAACGCAACGCGTTGCCAGCCGATGCGCTGGAAAAGGCCAAGATCGCGTATCACCAAGAAGGCGGTCAGCCGAGCAATGCGGCAGCGGGTTGGGTTCGCGCCGACGATTAAACCGAAAAACCAAACCGGACAGGAGGGAAATCGCAGAGGTTTTCCTCCTGTCTGCATCTTCGAGTTCATTCATTTCAGTTCATTCAGCACCACAAGGAGAGATTTCAATGCGACGAGTAGTATTTGTTGGGATAGCCATGTTGTTTGTGCAACTTCTGGCTGGTTCCTCTCTGGCCCAGGCAAAACTGGAAGGCCGTTGGGTCGGCAAGGTCAAATCCATTCAAGGCGAACGCGACGCCAGTGCCACGATCAAAAAAGAAGGTGACAACTATACCGGCACAATTTCCGGTTTGCGCCCGGGGCAGGACATGGCGTTGAAAGACATCAAACTGGACGGCGATAAAGTCACTGCCGTCGCGGAAATTGAAACGCCGATGGCGACCATTGTCGTCAATTACAAATTCACGCTGGCCGGAGACAATCTGAACGGACAGGGTTCGCTGGATTTCAACGGCAACGCCATCAGTTTCGATGTGGAATTGAAACGCGACGCGGGGGGAGCGGCTGCGCCTGCTGCCAGTTCGGCGCAGCAAGCTCCGGCTCCGCGCCAACAACGCGCGACTGTCGAACAGCCGCAGCAGAAACAGTCCATTGATTATTTCGTCGGCAAATGGAGTTTCAAATTCATTGGTCGCGAAAGCGTGCTTGCTCCGGCTCCGCGCGAAGGCGTTGTCGAATTCACCAAACGCGCCGACGGCAAATCGGTTGATGGTGTGGTCACCGGCACCGCCGATGGCAAACCGTACAAAGATTCCATTGCTTTGACTTTCGACGAAGCGACCAAAATGTTGACGACGGTCGAAAAACTCGGCAGCGGCGTTCAGATCAACGGCACTGGCGATTGGAACAGCCCGATTTCAATTCGTTTTGCGCCTGTGGCAGTCAAAGTCAAAGGCCAGACCGTGCAATTGCGCCGGACGATTTCCGTCATTGCTGCGCATTCGTTTTCGGTGACCGACGAATTATCTGAAGACGGTGGCCCGTTCGTGCGATTGGGCAACGCCGTGTACAGCAAAGCTCAGTAAATCTTGGATTCAGGCTTTCAACCTGTCTTCACATTCAGGAGGATTTGAATGAAACGCACTCGAATGACAATTTTGGCTTTGGCTGTTTGTCTGGCCATCACAGCCGTTGGAATTTCCACCAGCGCCAGCGGCGAAAAATCGTCCGCGTCCGCCGCGCCGACTTTTACCAAAGACATTGCGCCGATCTTTTTCAAAAACTGTGCCGAATGCCATCGTCCGGGCGAAATCGCTCCGATGTCGCTGATGAATTACAAAGAAGTTCGTCCGTGGGCGAAGTCCATACGCGAAAAAGTCGTCAGCCGGGAAATGCCTCCGTGGCACGCCGATCCCGCGCACGGGCAATGGGCAAACGACAAACGCATGTCGCAAAAGGAAATTGACACCATCCTGGCCTGGATCGAGGGCGGCGTGAAAGAAGGCGATCCGAAAGACATGCCTCCCGCGCCGAAATTTGCCAAAGGTTGGCAAATCGGTGAACCGGATGTCGTGTTCCAGATGCCCGAAGAATTTACAGTTCCGGCAGAAGGAGCCGTGCCGTACCAATACTTCACGGTGCCGAGCAATTTCACCGAAGACAAATACATCGCGGCGATGGAAGCTCGCGCCGGAGATTTGTCCGTCGTACATCACATCGTTGTATACGTCCGCGATCCGAAAGAACGCGCGCCAAAGAAACAAGACATCGGCACAGGCCTGTTGGGCGCTTTGTCGCCGGGCAATACGCCGTTCATTGCTACACCGGGAACCGCCAAGCTCATCAAGGCCGGTTCGCAGATCGTGTTCCAGATGCATTACACGCCCAGCGGCAAAGAAACCAAAGAT
>JAEUQP010000855.1 GCA_016789645.1 Acidobacteriota bacterium
GACGTGAAGCATCGTTTGGTGTTCAGCAGCGTGTACGAATCACCGTTCGGAAAAGGCAAGAAATGGTTGAACAGTGGTATTGGCGCGTGGGTGTTGGGCGGATGGCAAACCACTGGCATTGTCACGGCGACCACCGGACGCCCGTTCACCGTCTTTTTGCAGAACGGCGTCAACAATGGTGCGCCAAGTTGGCCAAACCGAATTGGCAGCGGCAAGCTCGACAACCCGAACACGGATCGTTGGTTCAACATTGACGATTTCGTTTCGCCGCCGCCAAACACCTATGGCAATTCCTCGCGCGGAACGCTGTATTCACCAGGACATTTCAACGTGGACGGATCGTTGGCGAAAGCCTTCAACCTGACCGAACGGCTGCGCTTCCAGTTCCGCTTTGAAGCGTACAACCTGTTTAACACTCCGTATTTCGGATTCCCGAATGCAAACATCGGCAATCCGAACGCCGGACAAATCCGCTCGACGCTGGCTGATAACCGCAGCTTGCAGGGAGCGTTGAAGATTGAGTTTTAAGCTCGTAATGCCAGGACTTCGGCAGGTGTTCCCATTTGTCGAAGTGTTGTAATTCGATCAGAAAAGAGAGGGGCTGTTGAATTTCGATTCAACAGCCCCATTCGAGTTTTTGATGAAAGGAGGAGGTTTGCTCTGTGCGAACGAAGAAGGAAACTTGGGACACCCATCCTCAATTGCGATGGCAAACGTTTTGCGGATTGTTGCCATTGAGCAGGTCGAGGATTTTGGTCAGCGCGATCTGATCCGAAACGCTGTTGTTGAAAATCGCCAGACGCGCTTCGCGGAAGACATCTTTCAGCAGCGAATCCGGCGAAAGCACAAATCCATTGGAGAGCGTAATCGGATTGAAATTCAGGTTGTAACAGGTCAACGGGCCTTCCAGCACGTAATAGACTCTGGGCGAGCCGTCGCCGCCAGCGTTCAACAGATTCAATTGCGCCGCGACGAATTCCTGATTCAATTGCTGCAATGGAGTGAAGCCGCCGCGCAGCGCCATTTCGATTCTGCGTTTGTCAGTTGTGCTGATCGGGCGATTGTAATTGACCCCGCCGATAATCACTGTGCCTCGCGGCAGGGAATCAATGTTCAGTTTGAAATACTGCGGAGACCGGAAGCAGATGGTGTTGCATTCGCCACCTTGTCCACCTCCCGGATTCGGTTGCGGCGGTGCTGGCGGTTCCTGGATGGAGTACGGGCAATCGGGTTTGCAGGGAATGCCGGTCGGAAATCCGCCCAGAACGCTTCGCAACAACCCAACGCCTTTCAGATTTTCATCGCCGGGAACGGCATTGCGATTGACGACGATGTCAGTGATGACTACGGACGTCATGCCATACGTGTCGTTGCGTTCAATTTCCACGCCGACGCGAAAACAGCCTTCCAGTTCTGACATTTTCATCATTGGCCAGGCCAACGTCAGCAAACCCGTGCGTTGGCCGCATTCGCCAGCAGCGGCGGAATAGGCGATCAAACTACCTTGCGGAATGCTTGGCCCGGTTGCGTATCGGTTGTCCACAAACAGCATCAGGTCTTTGTGAAGCTTAGTGACCACTACGCCCTGCGCGGCCAGCGTAAACAACGCGATTTCAGGGCCGGGTTTGCCGTCTGTGGTTTGCAAAAACAACCGGACTTTGTCGCCCACCGTGCCCGATGTTCCGGCAATGACTAGGTTGCCATCCCAGATGGATTCCGCGCAGGTCACCGCTGTGACCTTTTCACTTGGCGCCGATAGGGACAGACCTTGAGGGGAAGTGTTCTGCAACGCTCCAAACGTGACAGGATCAGCGCCAAACCTCACCACATTTGGCGTAAACGTCTCGACGCCTTCTGCCGGAGCTCCACTGATTGCCAGTTGCATCGGGTTGGGAAGCAAATACAAATCACCATCCGGCAACTGGGCGCTTTTCCGAAACCCATGCACGACAGTTGGAACGTTAACGAGCATGATGTCTGCGGCACGCGCAGAAGTTCGATGCTGAGAAATGTAGGGAAAAACGAATAAACCAACGATTGTGCTGAGTAAAATGAATGAAAGAACAAGCCTATACTTCGTCATACAAAAACCTCTTCCTAGCACCCATCCGAAACTGCGGCAGTCAGTTGAGGGGGGAGCTATGGTTATTGACACCATAGTTATTGAAGCAACTGCTACTATTTACGCGACTAGCTTAACGCGCATCATACGCGGTCGAGTTTTGCCGAAGCAACATTTCTGACTTTAGCCTGCCGTTTTTAATATTAATCTCGACCACATCGTTGCCAGTTCCTGCGAACTCCAGGTCAGGTTAAGAATCTGCCTTATGTTTTCGACGCAACTGTCAATTCATCGCCTGCGTGTTGGTCTTTCAAATCTGTCAGGCGACAACGCTCGTCCTGAATTTGAGCAATGCCCGTGCCAGGAGTTTTTTCTTTAATAACTGCTGCTATTCCAGTATTTGCGGTTTTAATCATTGGGAAAGAATTACACCTTGTCACTCTCTTGCATAGGTATTTTGTTTACACCGACAAGCTCGACTCAACAGTTGGTGACACCGGGCAGGAGGCGCAAAAAGTGTCTTAGGCGGTATGACAGGATCAGGCTGGCAGTCCTTGGCGGGTTGGGATATAAGAAATCGTCGCAAGTTTCGGTCTGAGAAAAATCAACAATTTTGCTTATGAAAACCCTTCACACATTTCTTTTGCTCACAGTTTGGTTGCTGAACTGTCAAACTTCGCCGCAAAAACCGTCTACACCGGCTTCACCGACGCAAGCGCAGACCGCCGCGCCAAAACCGCAAGAATCGATTTACGAAACGCGAACCAATCACGATCCGAACGGCATCGGCAAGTTTTACATGGGGCGGGAAATCGCTCACGTCATGGGACATCAGGGAGCCGATTGGCTGGAACGCGACGACCGCGAACAAACGGAATTGCCCAACGAAGTCGTCAAGCAAATGAAGCTGAAGCCGACTGACGTGGTCGCCGACATCGGAGCCGGTACAGGCTATTTCACTTTTCGCATTGCTCCGCTGGTCAAACAGGGCAAAGTCCTGGCCGTGGATATTCAGCCCGAAATGCTGGCCATCATCGAAGAGCGCAAGAAACGGTTCAAAGCTGAAAATGTCGCTGGCATATTGAGTACTGAAACCGATACGAAATTGCCCGCCAATTCAGTGGATGTGGTGTTGTTTGTGGACGCCTATCACGAATTTTCGTATCCGCGCGAGATGATGGAAAGCATTGTCAAAGGCTTGAAGCCCGGCGGTCGCGTCGTGCAGATCGAATATCGCGGCGAAGACCCGGACGTGCCGATCAAACGCGTTCACAAAATGACCGTCGCCCAGGCCAAAAAAGAAATGGCCGCCATCGGGCTGGTCTGGAAAGAAACCAAAGACTTTTTGCCGCAACAGCATTTCATCGTGTTTGAAAAACCACGATGAGCCGAGACTACATTGGTCTCGGTTTTTACGTAATTGGGAGGGATAGCCATGTCAGTCAAAATTCTCTCTGTCAGTCTTGTTTGGTTATTTTTCGGAGCTTCTGCTCTTTCACAAGCTCCAACCGAGCAGCAAAAGAAATATCAGCAGTTGGAAAAAGTCGTCAATGAAGCTCTGGTGAACACTGCGGCAGAAATCCCCCAACTTAAAATGCCGGAAAACCGAATTTACCTGAGAACCGTGATTGCGGATTTGCAATGGCGGTTCGACGAAAAGAACGCGCGCGCAATGATTACCGAATCGCGCGAAGAGTTGCGGCAGTTGATGGCGAACTCCGAAGAAAACAGTCCGCAGTCATACGCCTTCACCGCCAGACAGCAATTACGAAGAGAGCTTGTCAATTTGCTGGCTAAACGCGACGCCGACTTGGCGTTGGAGTTTCTTCGCGCGACCAGGCCTGTTTTTCCCTCCAATGTGGATGCCAAACAAGCGGGCGATGCCGAAGCGCAACTGGAACAGGCGCTGGCGCGCGAAGTGGCGCGCACGAATCCACAACGCGCATTGGCGCTGGCAGAAGAGAGTCTGGAAAAGGGCTTTTCCTATGAACTGAACAATCTGGTCACAACCGTTCTAGAAAAAGACAATGAAGCGGGAAAGAAGCTGGCTGCAAAAATCCACGCCAAGCTGAAGAAAACAGATCTGCTCGCCAACCAATCCGCCATGCAATTTGCCATTTGGTTTTTGACTTCCGAACAAAACGCGCGCAAGACGGAATTGTCCCCAGGCGAAAAAATGTACGGCATAAAGCATCGCGCACCGGTTTTGACGGAACCAATGCTGCGTGAGTTTTGCGAATTGATCGGAAAAGCCGCGTTGACGATGATGAACAAAGCCTTGCAAACGCGCGATGGCGACAATCGGGATTTGTCGAATTGGTTGTCCAGTTTCTTCAGCGTGTTGCCGACGCTGGAATCATACAACCCGCCGCTGGCCGCCAGCGTGAAACGGACATACGCAGAACTTCGTCCGTACTTAAACCATTGGGTCAGGGAAAACATCCAGTTCAACGAAGCAAGGCAAACTGGCAAGGTTGAAGACTTGCTGGCTTTGGCTGAAAAGGCGCAAGGCGAAAAACGAGATCAGACTCTATGGCTGGCAATTCATCAGGCAATTGACGCTCAGGCGGATTTTGAACTGGCGCGAAAAATTGCGAATGAAATGGTCACTGACCCCGTCAAACGTAAAGAGCATATTGCCTTTATTGATTGGATTTACCTGCAACATGCCGCCGGGCAAGGGAAGTTGGAAGAAGCTCTTGCTGCATTGTCGTCGTTGGCTTCCGACGAAGACCGAATTGAATCGTTGTCATCTTTGGCCGTCGAGTTGTTGAAGAAAAAAGATCGCAAGCACGCCGCTCAGGTAATGGAGCGCGCAATCGCGTTGTTGCCCGCACAAATTGAAACCGAGCGACATTTCCGAGCGGTTGCGCGGTTGTTGGCGCCTCTGGCCGAAACGGAATCGGAACGCAGCTTTGCCCTGTACGAACAGTTGGTGGTTCCGGTCAATGAGCTTCACGCGGCTTACGTTCGCATCAAACGCTACGATGTCAGTAATCGTTGGGGCTACATGGCGAACGGCGAGTTTGTGGTGTTTGGCCATTTTGGCTCGGTCAGCCAGGTCATTCAGCCGCCTTTGCAATTGGGGGCTTTGGCGAAAGTGGATTTTGAACGGGCGTTTGCGTTGGCTGAAAATTTCAAAGCGCCAGAGGTGCGATTGGCTGTGAAAGTGGCCGCATTGCAAAGCGTCTTATCGCAACCTTGATGGGCAGGAGGAACGTTGTCACAACAGACTCTCGAGTACGGCGAATTTGCGCGAATGCTGTATGCCACGAACACGCTTTCCGATCCGTGGTTGCGCGGCAAGGAGCGATTTCGTCTTCAGCCGATTGTGCTCAGCCAGGAGCAAGCCGAACGGCTTTCCATTGCCGCCGAGCGCGTTGGCGCGTTGTTTAATGAAGTCAGCGAAATCGTTCTCGATCATCCTGAATTGCTGGAGGAGTTTTTCGGGCTGACGCCGTTTCAGAAAGCCATGTGGCTGGCTGCGGAAGGTCGTTGGCACGGCATCGCGCGTGTGGATTTGTTTCTTTGCGCGGGTGGTGTGATTCGCTCTTGCGAGATGAATTCGGATACTCCATCGGGCGAAGCCGAAGCCGTGTTGTTGAATCAACTGCTGCATCCCTTTCATCCCAACACGATTGATCCGAACACGAATTTTCCCGAACAGTTTTGGCAGATGCTGATCGCTTCGTATCAAGCAGGCATAACTGCGGGAGCGAATCCGCAATCCGCAACCTGCAATCCGCAATCAATCGCCATCATCTATCCCACAGACCTGCCCGAAGACCTGAGCATGATTGCCATTTACAAAACCTGGCTGGAAGAACGTGGTTGTCGTGTGACGCTGGGGTCGCCATTCAATTTGGGGTTGGACAAACAGCGGCGCGTGACCGTGATGGGCGAACCGGTGGATTTGATTTTGCGGCATTACAAAACGGATTGGTGGGGAGAACGCGAAATCGTCTGGACGACGCAGGCAGAGTTTCTTGATCCTGATCCTCTCGACCGCGAATTGCTGTTG
>JAEUQP010000856.1 GCA_016789645.1 Acidobacteriota bacterium
ACTGAGCGTCATGACCCACAGCGAAGGCGGATTGACGGCAAAAGATTTCCAACTGGCTGAACGGATCAACCTGCTGTAACGCTGGTTTTCCAACCTGCGTTGATTCACTCGCTCGACCGATTCCGGGCAGATTGGAAAATCCGCCCTACAATAAAACAATGGAAGACCTGACCAGGGCGCTGAACGCGCTGAACATTTTGAGCGCAATGATTACTCCGGCGGTGCTGATTTCCGCCTGCGGTACATTGGTATTTTCGACCTCCACGCGGCTGGGACGCATTGTGGACCGCGTCCGTGAACTGAGCCGCACCATCGAAGAGCTGTCCAAAGACGAAGGCACGATTGATTTTCCCGAAGAGCGCCGCATCGAAGTCGAACGCCAATTGCTGATTCACGCCCGCCGCAGCCGGTTGATCCAACAATCCGTCACCAGTTTTTACATTGCGCTGAGTTTGTTCGTCGCGGCCATGGTCGCCATCGGGTATGTTGCCGTGTTCAAACAAGCCGGATGGATGCCGAACCTGCTGGGCATTGCCGGAACGCTGTTTCTGTTTTACGGCTGTATGACGTTGATCGCCGAAACGCGCCTGGCCTTGCGCGCGGTCAATTCGGAAATGGCCTTTACCTTGTTGCTACGCTCGAAATACCAGGAACGCCGCGCAAAGTAGAGACGCAAAATTTTGCGTCTCTACCCGAAATATCAGGAAGGCATGTGGGAAATGCCTTTGCTTACGCGCGGGCGACAAGCCCTACCGCACAACTCCGCTAATCGGGCTGCTGGCGCTGGCGTACAGGCGTTTGGGCATGCGGCCAGCCAGATAAGCCAGGCGTCCGGCTTGGACGGCCAGCTTCATCGCGTCGGCCATCGAGCCGGGGTCTTCGGCTTCGGCAATGGCAGTGTTCATCAACAATCCATCCACGCCGAGTTCCATCGCCAGACAGGCGTCCGAAGCCGTGCCGACTCCGGCATCCACGATGATCGGAACTTCGGTGATCTGTTCGCGCATGATCCGCAAGTTGTTCGGATTCTGAATTCCCAAGCCCGACCCAATTGGCGCAGCCAACGGCATGACGGCGGCGGCTCCGGCGTCAATCAGCTTTTTGGCCATAATCAGATCGTCGGTGAAATACGGCAGCACGGTGAACCCTTCCTTGACCAGAATTTTGGTCGCTTCCAGCGTGGCTTCGTTATCGGGGAACAGGGTTTTCTGATCGCCGATGACTTCGATTTTGACCCAATCGGAAAGCCCGACTTCGCGCGCCAATCGCGCCGTGCGCACGGCTTCTTCGGTGGAATAGCAACCCGCCGTGTTCGGCAAAATGGCGAACCGTTTCAGGTCAATGAAATCCAGCAAGGATGGTTGGCTGCGGTCGGTGATGTTCACGCGACGAACGGCGACGGTAATCATTTCCGCGCCGCTGCGTTCAAAAGCGTCAACCATTTGTTCGTTGCTGCGATATTTTCCGGTGCCGATGATCAGGCGGGAATTGAATTCACGCCCGGCAATGATGAGTTTGTCATTCATAGGAGTGCTCGAAATTGTTCTGGATTTTGACGGAGACCAAACTATAGCGGCTGAGTTTCGGGCGGGCAAACCTGTGTCTGACGGATTACTGCCAACCGCGTTGGGAAACTTCGGCGGGAGTTGCTGCTTGCCATCGTTTGACCACGTGGCGAGAAGTAATCAGCGTCAACGTCGCGCCATCGCGCGAGAAGTTGATGGCTGCCGGATTGATGTCGGTTCGCAGAGCAGCGACTTCCTGTTTGTTGATCCAGTCCCAGATTCTGATGGTGCGGTCGGTGCTGGTCGTGACCAGCCGTTTACGATCCGGGGAAAAGCAAAGCGACACGACTTCTTTGGAATGGCCTGTGAGCGTGTCGGTCAATTGGCCAGTTTCGGCATCCCGAATCTCAACAGTGGGAGTTCCGGCGACCAATACCTTTCGCCCATTGGGAGAAAATGCGATCACCATGTCCGGGTATTCGGTTTCTTGTTGAGGCGGAATCAACCACAGGAATCGTTTGGTGGCAATGTCCCAGATTCCAGCAGTGTGATCCGCAGAAAGTGTTGCCAATCGTTTGCCTTGGGGATCGAATGCCAATCCAACCACTGCCCCGTTCTGGCTGCGCAAGGTTTGTACTTCTGCACCAGTGGCCATGTCCCAAAGCTTTACCGTTTGATCTACGCTGCTTGTCGCCAGCAATTTGCCATCCAATGAGCACGCCACTCTGACGACATCTCCTGAATGGCCTTCAAAAGAGCGCAATAAGCGTCCGTTTGCCGACCAAAGTTTGGCCGCGCCTGTGGAATCGCCGGTCAGGATGTGTTGTCCATCAGAGGAAAAGGCGACTGCACGAAAGCTCGCGCCTGCCGCGTCCAGAGTCAGCAGTTCCGTTTCGGTTTTCAAATCCCAGACCGAAACCTTGGCGCCGACCTGACGAGAGCCGTCTGCATTGCTGGCAGTGACGGCTGAGACCAGACGTTCCCCATCCGGCGAAAAAGCCAGAGGAGTCAGAACCGCTCCTCCGGGTGGTAAAGATTGCACGGCAAAAGTGTCGGCTCGCGTCAGCGGAATCTGTTTCAGCCATTGCGAAACGGGCCAGAACTTGACGGTTTTGTCCACGCTGGCGGTCAGCAGCATTTGATTGTCCGGCGAAAACGCGACGGACATAATCGCGTTGCTGTGACCTTTGATCGTTGCCAGTTCGCGCCACAACACCGTATCCCAGATTTTGACCAATTGATCTCGCCCAGCGGTCGCCAAAAACTTTCCATCGGACGAAAACGCCGTGGCGAAAACGAAATCCAGATGGGTAGTCAACAACGCGACTTCTTTGCCGGCGGCGACGTCAAACACAGTGATGGGCACGCCAGGAACAACCAGGAATTTACAGTCCGGCGAAAATGAAGCACGGCCAGCCGATTTGCCAGGCCGTAAATTCAGATGCAATCGCCCGGTGTGAACGTTCCAAACGTTGCATCCCACAGAACAGGCAACCAGCCATTTGCCATTGCGCGAAAACTCCAATCCCGGAACTGCCCCGGCGGTTGCCGCCAACGATTCCAGAGGAAAGGCTTCTTTTCCAGAATTGACTGACCAGACTTTCGCAATGCCATCCGGGCTGAGCGCCGCCAGCAATCGGCCATTTGGCGAAAGCGCCACCGCGTAGATGGTCATCTCCTTCGTGGTGAACGAATGCAGTTCTTTCAGTGTCGCCGTTTCGATCAACTTCACGGTGTGCGAATCGCTGAGAAAGGCGAGCAACGCCCCGTCGGCGGAAAATGCGAAATCGGATTGCCGACGGGAATCGTTCGGAAACGAAGCCAGTTCCCGGTTGGTCGCCGAATCCCACAGCCGTAACGTTTTGTCCGTGCTGGCGCTCGCCAACAGGGTTCCGTTCGGCGAAAACCCCGCGCGATAAACCGCTCCGTCATGAGCCAACGATTTTTGTTCGCTGTGACAAAGCTGCCAAAGGTAATACCACTCAAAACCGCGCAAATCTTCCTGTCCGGGTTTGGGGATGTGCAATCGCAATGTGTCCAACACACGATCCGCGTTGAAATATTCCCAGTTCTGCTGCGCCAGATTGATTTGCGCGGCGTACAGCAAATGGCGATTGGTTTCCATCTGACGACTGGCTTCGCGGCTTTTTTTCAGGGCGACGAATAACAATGTTCCGATGATGACGATCAATACTGCCGACCAGGCCGACGTGCGAATGACGCCTCGCCGGTAAGCCGCGCGTTGCCGCTGCAAATCGGCGTCGGGCATGGTTTTCATCACCCACTGGCGGTCAAACACATGCTGGTAAATGCGATTGCGATTTTTGAGCACCCCATCGGCGACCCGTGCGATGCCCGACAGCCGCAGCACCGTCACCAACGGATTCGAATCTTCGTCGGCGACGCGCTTGCCGTCGCGCACTTGTCCATACAGCGTCAACAAGCCAGCCAAATCCACTTCACTGCGAAGCATGCGTTCGCGAACGAAGAGCAGATTGTCGTCCTGTTCACTGGCTCGGCGCGTGAAAAACAATTCTTCGCAAATGCGATCCACGTCATCGGTGCTGGTTGCGCGCGAATCCTCCGCGACGGCTTTGCACATGCGCTGCGTCAGATACGGATGCCCGCCCGTCCAATGCAAAATTCGGCTCAACAATTCCGAAGCCAGCGGTTCCTGACGTCGCAATCCGGCAGCCAGCGGCAAAGCTTCCGTTTCGGTGAAATCCGTCAGTTCGATGCGATGGCCAATGTTGAACGGCGTCAACCGCGTATCGCGAATCAAATCCGCAGGCGACGCAACGCCGAGCAAACAAAACGTCAATTGTTCCAGCGTGGGGTCTTCGGTGCGGTAGTTGTAGAGTTCTCGAATCGCGGCAAAAAACTCATCGGTGGAAAACGGAACTCCGCGGACGGCGTCAATTTCGTCCACGAAGATGACGACCGGCGAAAAGTATCGCGGCAAAACAATCTGGCGAATCGCCGTCATCAGCCGTTGCAACGGGCCGAACTGCATGTGCTCCGACCAGAAATCCAGCAACTCGTCTTCCAGGTCGAATTGCTGGCCGAGTTGTCCCAGCAATCCACCGTACCATTGTTCGGCGTTGACGTTCTGGCCAATCGCCGTCAGGTCGAGCACGGCAACACCAACGCCTTCGTCGCGCAGCCGCGACGCCGTTCGCACCATCAACGAGGATTTGCCCATTTGCCGCGAAGTCAGCACGTAACAAAATTCGCCTCGCCTCAGCGCTTCATACAACTGCGCATCGGCTCGGCGTTCGACGTAACATTCCGCGTCGCGCCTGAGCGTGCCGCCGACGATGTAAAAGCTGCGCACGGTGGTTGGGCGATTGTTGGTTGTGACGAATTCATTTGCCATTGATGATTTGGCATTTGTCAGTTGCGCATCGGCAATGAATTAAAACTGGAAACTGGAAACCGGAAACTGACACGTTACAGCAAGTGCTTTTCCAGATAGGTCGCATAAAGCTGACAGCGCGGGCGCAAATCCCGAACGGAATCCCCAGCCATTAACCCCGCGCTTCGCAGGCGGTAAAAACTGTCGGTGTTCGCTGACGGGCGACCTTGCAAAACGTTTTGCACGACTTCGCACAGCGCAGGGTCCTGGGTCAGCGAAACCAGCATCCGGCGCAAATGATCGCCGAACGGCCCTTCGTCCTGATCGGCGTGCGCTTCCAAATCGGGCAGCGTCCAATCGCGCGCGATCAATTCGTGCAGCCCGCGTCGAACCAGATACGGATGCCCGCTCAGCAAACGGAAGTACCGGGCGATTTCCGCGCGATCGCGCAACGGCGAACCATACCGGCGATTCAATTCGGCGACTTGCGTCAAATCGAAATCTTCCAGCGCCAATCGCGTGCCGACGTTGAATGGCGATTGGTTCAAATCGGTGATGAACAAATGCGCTTCGGTTGCGTACCCAATCACCATCGTCAATCGCCGCCACGGGCCTTCGGGATCGAGCGCGCGTTTGTTATGCCACGACCGAAAGAGGCCAAAAATGTCGCTGCCGAAATCGCAACTGAACAGCCGATCCACTTCGTCCAGCCCCCAGACCAGTTGCGTTTCGATTTTGCCCAGCACTTCGCGGCGCAAAAACCGTTCGAAATTGATGCCGGGGCTTAAAAACGAATTCCAGATTTCGCTTGGATACACAGCCAGGCCAAGTTGGTCGGCCAGCGTTTCAGCCAAGGTCAAAATCAGCTTTTCCGACGAAGCCAGGTAATCGGCGCTCAAGGATTGAAAATCGGTCAGGACGATTTTCGCGCCGTGTTCACGCGCGCGTTGAAGCCCGCGAGCCAGCAAACTGGTTTTGCCGACCTGGCGCGCGCCTTTGACCAGCACCAGAGAATCCTGCCGGGTAATCGCTTCGTGAAATTCGCGGTCGGTGGAACGTTCGATGTAAAAACTCGAATCCAGCGGAACGGCTCCGCCGACGGGTTCCAGTTTGGCGATGATGTCGCGGGCATGTTTGCCGGAATTGGGCGGCATCGTGTTCGTCGGCATTCCCACCGATGAAACCGCCAATTCGGCATTTGCATCATTGGACGCGAATGCGACGCTCGAACGTTTGAGCTTCGCTTCCATTTCCAATTCCAGCCGCAACGATTTCAAATCCAGCGCGAAATCCTTGATGACCTGATACCGTTCTTCCCGATCCTTGCGCAGCGCTTTTTCGACGATGCGCTCCAGTTCCGCAGGAATGGCGCGCGAAAACCGCGCCAGCGGCAAGGGATCGTCGCACAAAATCGAAGCAATCACCGCGCTTGGTGTAGTGCCGTCAAATGGCAATCGCCCGGTCAGCAATTCGTACAAAACGACGCCCAGACTGAACACATCGCTCCGCCCGTCCAATTCCAGCCCGAGCAATTGATCCGGCGAAATGTAATGCGCCGTGCCCATCACGTGACCGGGATCGGTGTTGACCGCTTCGTTCAGCGAGGCAAAACTGTCGGTTCGCGTGGGACGATCCACGCCGAACTGTTCCGTCAACTTGGCGATGCCGAAATCCAGCACCTTCACATACCCGTCGCGGCGAACCATGATGTTTTCGGGTTTGATGTCGCGATGCACAATGCCGGCTTCGTGAGCGGCGGCCAGCGCGCTGGCAACCTGAGTGATGATTTCCGCCAGTTCCGGCAACTTGATCGGAGTGGCGGCCAATCGTTGTCGCAGCGTCTGGCCATCAATGAATTCGGTGACGATGTAATGCCAGCCGCGCTCTTCGCCAATTTCAAAAATGGTGACGATATGCGGATGATTCAACGCCGAAGCCGCGCGGGCTTCCTGTTTGAACCGCCGCACACGGTCGGCATCGCGCGTGAACTGGTGCGGCAGAAGTTTCAGCGCAACCTTGCGATTCAGCCGCGTGTCTTCGGCCAGATAAATTTCGCCCATTCCGCCCGCTCCCAACGGCGAAACGATTTTGTAATGTCCGATGCGCTCGCCGATTTGCGGTTGAGCGGATTCGGCGGCAACAGTTTGCGCGGCCAATTCCAACGCCGACGGATTCATGAAATCTCCGGCTTCGTCATTCGAAGCCAGTAACGAACTGATTTCTGCCCGCAACGCCTGATCGTTTGCGCAATGTGTGTCCAGAAATACGCCGCGTTCCGGCGTATTCAATTCCAGCGCGGCGTAATAAATTTCGTTGACGCGTTTCCATCTGTCGGAATTCATGTCGTTCACCTCAGCCAACTAATGCGGGAACCGAAGGCGAAAGCTGCCAAAGACAACCATTTTTTGTCTGGAAAAGTCTGGAGAAGTCGGACTTTCCAAGACTTCACAAGACTTTCTCTGACGTTTCCAGACTCAATTCACGGAACAGCCAGGCTCGTGCCAGATTCCATTCGCGCATGACCGTGCGAGGGGAGATGTCCAACAATTCAGCAATTTCCTCGACGTTCAAACCGCCAAAGAATTTCAGTTCCACGATACGAGCTTTGCGCGGATCGAATTCCGCCAGACTCTTCAATCCGTCGTCGAGCAACACAAAATCCGCATCGCGGCGAACCGACACCCCCAGAGCTTCGTTGAATTCGACCTGTTGCATTCCGCCGCCGCGTTTTTCGTAATTCCGCGACCGGGCAAAATCCACCAGAATGCGTCGCATCAACTGCGCTGCCACGCCAAAAAAGTGCGCGCGATTTTCCCAGCGCGCTTCTTTCCAGTTGACCAGCCGCAAATACGCTTCGTTGACCAGCGCGGTAATTTGCAGCGTGTGCCCCGCCTGTTCGCGGTGCATGTAACTGCGCGCCAGCCGGTACAGTTCGTCGTACACCAGCGGGATCAGCGTTTCGAGCGCCTCTTTGTCGCCATCGCTCCATTGCAACAGCAACTGCGTCACTTCGCTGGGTTGTCGGGTCAAATCGTGCATCGAAAAAAATTTTGTCCCCGTTGGCAGCTTTCAGGTTTGCTTCACGCATTAGTCGGGCGAAGGAGAAACCGAAATGCTCAACTGGATGAATTCAAACTCCGCGCAAACGGAACCGCAGGCTCAACTCAATCTCGAGGATTTTGAATCGGCAGCCATGCCGCACCTCAATGATTTATTTCGCACGGCTCGTCGCGTCATCGGCAGCCAAACAGAAGCCGAGGACGTGGTGCAGGAAACATATCTGCAAGCCTGGAAATCGTTTCATCGTTTTGAACCCGGCACGAATTGCCGGGCGTGGTTATTCAAAATTCTGTTTCACGTGATTTCGCATCACCGCCGCAAACTGTTCAAACTGCCGGTGGCCGACATTGCCGAAGAAACCCTGGCCGAATCCGCCGTGTATTCGCCCGCCCCAAACCAGCATCTGGCCGATGAAGAAATTCTGGCGGCTTTCAACAAACTGCCGCAGCTTTATCGTGCGGTTGTGATCCTGGCCGACGTCCAGGAGTTTTCGTACAAAGAAATCGCCGCCACGTTGAACATTCCGCTCGGCACGGTGATGTCGCGCCTCAATCGCGGCAGAAAAATTCTGCGTCAGGCGCTCAGTTCCTCAAAAATCGCCGCCGGGTTTATCGCGACGCATCGGCTGGCGGTTTGCCACTAAAAATCAAACTGCCACCTGACAGGCAACATCCGCTCGACGTGCCGTTTTATTCCCAACGGACTTCCGTCGAGCGGATTTTTTTGCTCGACAACCGCGGTTTTTTGCCCGGTCAAACCAATGACCTTCGGCCAGCTTGAAGCAATTGGTTGGAAGCTGGTATTGTTCATTCGCCTGCACTGCCTCCATTTTGAAGTCGTAAGTTGCGTTGGCCGTCCGGCTATCGCCGCTTTTTTCCAAGTGAGAAATCAAACGTTTTATGAACAACTTGAAACTGCATCTGTTTTTTCTGGCCCTGATTTTTGCCGCTGCTTTGGCGAACACAGCTCAAGCGCAATTGACCTTTGACCGCCCGAAAACTGACCCACCGCTGGATAATCCTTACAACATCAGTTTGCCGCGCGAAAAGATTCTGGAAGGCGTGCGCGAGGTGCTGAAAACCTGCAACCTGCAGATTGACGAAACGCTGAGCAAACCGACGGAAGGCAAAATCGTGCTCAAGCCGGTGGTTTTCACCAAAGGCGTGACGACGAAAAGCGATCTGGAATATCTGGCGACGCTGCCCGCGGGCGACGTGCGGAACTGGTTGCAAGGACGGGCGACGCTGGAAATCACCGCATTGCCCCTGGATCAGAAAACCTCGCAATTGCTGGTTTCCGCCATCATCCAGGGACGCATCGCCGATGCGCTCAGTCCGAACAAATGGATTGATTGCACGTCGAACGGGCGCATGGAAGATGAGGTGTTGCGCGGATTGGCAGGCAAAATTCTTGGCATTGATCTGAGCCAGAAAAACAGCAGTGGCCGCAGCACGCGGCGAATTCTGACCTGTGAATACTGAACGCGATGGTTCGTGGATTTCTGTTCATTGCTGGCTGGTTGGTGTTGACCGTGATCGCGGCACAGGCTCAATCTGCCAGCACGCAACAGGTTCCGCCGCCTGACGAACAGAACGAAACCATGCGCGACACACTCAAGCGCATGCAGATCAAACGCGAAGAAGAGGACCACAAAAAGCTGCTCAGCAAAGGGTTTCAGATCAAACAGGATGTCGAATCCCTGCTCAAGGATGCCGCCAATGAACGCTTGCCACGTTCGTCGGAAAAACGGTTGAAAGAGATCGAAAAATCCGCCAAAAACATCCGCTCGCAATTTGGCGGTTCGGAAGATGTCGAATTGGAATCGCCGCCCAAAAATCTGGACGAAACCCTGAAACAGCTCACGGAAACCACCGCGCAACTGAATGATCGGCTGGCCAAAACCTCGCGGCAGGTGATTTCGATTCAGGTCGTCGAAAGCTGCACGGACATCATCCAACTGGTCAAAATGCTTCGCACGTATCTGAATTGATGGATTTTCGGGAGAAAGTTATGAGTTGCAGGTTGCTCCTCTTGCTGCTGATTCTGGGTTTATCGCTGACGCCGATTGGAGCGCATCACCAAGATCCGCCCCCCAAACAGGACCCGCCCAAGACCGAAGCTCAGGACGTCATGAAGTTCGAAACCAATCTGGTGGTGTTGAACGTGACCGTCACCGATGGCAGTGATCGGTATGTGCCGGGGTTGAAGCGGGACGATTTCAAGATTTTCGAGGACAAGGTTCCGCAAACCATCGTGGATTTCAATTCCGCCGAAAAGCCATTTGCGGTGGCCATTTTGCTCGATACCAGTTTGAGCATGCAGAGCAAATTGACCTTGGCGCGTGCCGCCTGCGCCAAGTTTGTCGAAGGATTGCGCGAAGGCGACACCTTTGCCATTTACAGCTTCGGCGGCATGAAGGTGAAGCTCATGCAGGAATTCACCGAAATCCGCGACGTGCCCGATTCGGTCTGGGATTTGAAAGTAGAAGGCGAAACGCCCCTGTACGACGCCATCACTCAATCGGCGGACGCCCTGGCCCAACGCTCGGAACGCCGCCGCGCAATTCTGGTTGTTTCCGACGGAGCTGATACCAAAAGCAAAGCGACGCTGGATCAGGCGCTACGAAAAACGCTGGATGCGCAAGCTTCGATTTACGCCGTGGATTTGAGCGATGCTTCGGTGTACAAGTCTCAACCGCGCGACACCGGCGCACAAATCATGAAAGAGATGGCAGCCAAAACCGGAGGCAAGTTTTATCCGTCCGCGGGCGGCAGCGAGCTCCGTGATGCCTTTACTAAAACGATTGATGAACTGCGCCAGCAATACACGCTGACCTACGAATCCACCAACGAAAAATACGATGGCAAGTGGCGCGTGGTCGAAGTCAAAGTCGCCAAGCCGCTTGTCAACGTTCGCACCCGGCAGGGGTATTACGCCAAAAAACAGAAAAGCTGACATCCGCCATCGAGATTGAAAAAACAATTTGGGGCGAATGCGCTGATTTTGCGCGTTCGCCCCAAATGCGTTTCAGGCCCAAGATGTGTTTCAAGAACGATTCGGAATTACAGCCGAATGATTTTCCCTTCAAATCGCTCTTCGCTCAGCCCTCGAGTGGCGTTGCGCGTATCCACTACGAGTTTGGCGTTTTCAGCCAGCCATTCGTAATTCACAGCGCTGTGATTGGTGACGATCACGACGCAATCGGCTCCGGTCACAGCCGATTGACTCAGTTCAATGGCCTGAATGCGTGAACCGTTGCCTTCCAGATGGATTTCCGGCACAAACGGATCAGCGTAACTGACGTCTGCGCCAAGTTGCTGCAGCTTTTCGATGATTGCCAGCGCGGGGCTTTCGCGCACATCGTCAATGTCACGTTTGTACGCGACGCCAACTATCAACACCTTCGATCCATTGACCGGTTTGCGATGGTTGTTCAATCCCTTGGTGACTAGCTCGACAACGTGTTCGGGCATACGCGAATTGACTTCTTCGGCCAGCGAAATGAAACGGGCTTCAAAGCCGTGCATGCGCGCTTTCCACGACAGGTAATGCGGGTCGAGCGGAATGCAGTGTCCGCCGATGCCAGGGCCGGGATAAAACGGCATGAAGCCAAACGGTTTGGTTGCCGCCGCTGCAATCACTTCCCAGGTGTCAATGTTCAGCGTGTGGCAAAGCTGGGCCAGTTCGTTGACCAAGCCAATGTTCACCGCGCGGAATGTGTTTTCCAACAACTTGCAGGTTTCCGCCACGCGAGCCGAACTGACGGAATGCACGCGATCCACAATCGCGCCGTAAGCCGCCGCCGCGACTTCCGCGCTGACGGATGAAACGCCGCCCACGACTTTGGTGATGTTTTTGGTGTTGAATTTTTCGTTGCCGGGATCAACTCGTTCCGGCGAAAACGCCAGAAAATAATCCACGTCCAACACATGGCCGGTTTCATCAAACATCGGCTTCAACACTTCGTCCGTGGTGCCGGGATAGGTCGTTGATTCCAGAATGATGAGTTGGCCCGGTCGCAACGTTTCCTTGATCTTTTCAGAAGCCGCCAGAATGTAGGACACATCCGGGTCTTTGGTTTTTCGGAGCGGCGTGGGAACGCAAATGATAATGATGTCCTGCTCTTTCAGTTGCGAAAAATCCGTCGTCGCCTTCAGTCTGTTCTCCGCCACACATTTGGCAACCTCAGACGTAGACACGTCGGGAATGTATGATTCACCGCGATTGAGAATTTCCGCTTTTCTGGCGTCCACCTCGAAGCCAGTGGATTCAAATCCGTTTCCTGCAAATTCAACCACCAACGGCAGCCCGACATAACCAAGCCCGATGACTCCGACTCGCGCCGTGCGCGAGGCAATTTTTTCCAAGAGATTATGTTTATTACTCACCTGAATTTCCTTCTTAAAGCTAAAGTGCTGATGTTCACGGGGACGTGAAAAATGATTATATCCGATCAGAATGTGGGAATTGATATCAGATTTTGACCGGCCAGTGCATCAAGACGAACGATGTTCGATCTAGATTTCGATATGTTTGCGGTACTGAATTCGCGGAGGTCACTCCCTCTTTTACAACGGCGGAAGGGGTTGGCTCAAGTCAATTTTAAATTTCCTGCTCACGTTGACCTTTGTTTGAGTCGCGTGATAGGTTGCCTGCGCAGTTTTGAATAAGTTCTTTTCATCCCTTTCAGGTGCTCGTTGCCACAGAGCGGCAACGAGAGAATAGGGAAGCGGGTGTAAATCCCGCGCGGTCACCGCCACTGTAAGGCCTATTTTTTACGACGAGCCACACGCCATTGCGCTTGAACAGCGCGAGAAGGTCGCCGTCGCCAAAGGCCAAGTCAGGAGACCTGCCTGAAAGATGTTTCGACGGCTCTTCGGCTGAAAGAGCGCGGCGGCTGGTTTTAACAGGCTCTTTAGGTTTCCTTTTGGTTTCCAAAGTATCAAGCCTCAGACGCACGCATTTTGGTCGTTGCGTCTGAGGCTTTTTTGCGTTTCTGGCTATGAGTGAATCCTGGCGACAATTGAACAAACGAGGGGCAGTCTGGCTGGCTGTGTTGTTGATCGGAGCCGGGCTGGCCGCTTGTTCTCACAGGCCCCCGGCAAGTCAGATTTCCGGGACGCGCACGTTTACCGATGAACTTGGCCGCGAAGTCAAAGTCCAGTTTCCGCCGCAACGCATAATTTCTTTGGCGCCGAGCGTCACTGAAACCCTGTTTGCGCTCGGGCTTGGCGACAAAGTGGTTGGCGTAACGGCGTACTGCGATTTTCCCGAAGCCGCGCGCACCAAAGAAAAAATCGGCGATACGCTCAGCCCGAATCCAGAACGATTGATCGCGCTCAAACCCGATCTGGTCGTCATGACCACGGCCAGCCAGTTAGAAAAACTGCTGCGGCAACTCGGCGATCTGAACATTGCCGTATATGTCACCGATCCGCGCAGCGTCGGCGATGTCCTGGCTTCGATTCGCAAACTCGGCGAAGTGACCGGCGCGACGAGTGAGGCTGAAACCCTCGTCCGGCGCATGCAAACGCGAATTGCCGAGGTCGAAATTCGCACCAAAGCGCTTCCAAAACCGCGAGTATTGTACGTGCTGCAAACGGCCCCGTTGATTACCGCCGGGCGCAACACCTTCATCAATCACCTGATTCAACTGGCCGGAGCCGATTCCATCTCCGGCAATGAACAAACGGATTACCCTCAATTGTCGCGCGAAACGGCGATTGCCCGTTCGCCGGAAGTGATTGTCGCTCCGGTGTCGCACGGAACGGAACTGGTCAAAGAAGACGATTTGCGACGCGATTTTGCGGCGACGCCCGCGATCAAAACCAATCGCATCGTCTGGGTGAATCCCGATTGGGTGGATCGTCCAGGGCCGCGTCTGGTGGACGGGTTGGAGCAACTGGCGAAAGG
>JAEUQP010000877.1 GCA_016789645.1 Acidobacteriota bacterium
AAATACGGAGCACGAGTTTCATCATTTTTTCGTTTTTGTCCTTCAAGAAAAATTGGTGATAGGATTTTTCAACGGTTCGGAACTGATTGCAACTGAAGAATAAAGTGATTCAAGGGAAGGCAAGTGAAAAATTTTGGTGAAAAACTATCTTGCAACTGAAAATGGCTAAACATCGTCTTCCAATTCAGTTATCTTTTTAGGTCGTAACACCGGGTTTTAAGAAAATCCGCCATTCTTGATTGATACCAACCCGGCAATCATTACGACGATGACATTGGCTTACTTACGAAACTAACACTGTATGCAAAAACTGGCAGAAATTTGTATTAAACGCCCGGTCTTCGCGGCGATGATCATTTTGGCATTGGTCGTTGTTGGCTCAGCAAGTTATTTCAAACTGGGTGTTGACCGATTTCCGGCGATTGATGTCCCAACGGTGACCGTCCGCACCAATTTGCCCGGCGCTTCGCCCGAAGAAGTCGAAGCCGCTGTTGCGCAGGTTCTGGAAGAATCCGTCAACACGGTGGAAGGGGTTGAAATCCTGCGCTCGGTTTCCAGTCAAGGACGGTCGTTTGTGATGGCGACGTTCAACCTGAACCGCAACATTGACGACGCGGCTCAGGACGTTCGCGACCGCATTCAAGGCGCGTTGCGATTGTTGCCTCCGGGAACTGACCCGCCGGTGGTGCAGAAATCCGACAGCGACATGTCGCCCGTGATGTCCATCGCATTGTCGTCGAATCGTTCGATCCGTGAACTGACGGAACTGGCGGACAAGGTTGTCAAAAAGCAGATTGAACGTTCCAACGGCGTTGGCGAAGTCCAAATCGTCGGTGGATTGACGCGTTCGATCAACATCTGGGTTGACGCTGACCGGCTGGCCGCCTACAAGCTTCCCATCACTCAAGTTCGACAAGCTATTGTTCGTCAAAACACTGACGTTCCAGGCGGAAATGTGGACGCCGGACGCCGTGAAGTCACGTTGCGCACCATGGGGCGGGTTGTTTCTCCAGCCGATTTCAATGATCTGGTTGTGGCCAATTTGGGGAACGCTCAAGTCCGCATTCGCGATTTGGGAAATGCCGAAGATGGAACCAAAGAGCAACGGTCACTGTCCCGTTTGAATGGAGTTCCGGCGGTGACGGTGGAAGTGCGCAGACAGTCGGGTGCGAACACCATGGCTGTCATTGACGACGTGAAGAAGAATCTGGTGCGCGTGGCAGGTCTGTTGCCGCCCGATGTGAAGCTGGAAATTATCCGCGATCAATCCCGATATATTTCAACTGCATTGCATGAAATCAACACGCACCTGGTGCTGGGCAGTATTTTGGCCTGTCTGGTCGTGTTTTTGTTCATGCGGTCGTGGCGTTCAATGATCATTGCCGGTGTGGCCATTCCGGCGTCAGTGATTTCCACCTTCGGCATGATGAAGGCGCTGGATTTCACGCTGAATAGCGTGACGATGCTGGCGCTGGTGCTGATGGTTGGCGTAGTCATTGATGACGCGATTGTGGTGCTGGAAAACATTTTCCGCTTCATCGAAGAGAAGAAAATGCATCCAATGGAGGCGGCAAAAGAAGCCACCAAAGAAATTGGATTGGCCGTTTTGGCGACCACCTTGTCATTGGTCGTCATCTTTTTGCCGGTTTCGTTCATGTCGTCGGTGTCAGGACGATTTCTGTATCAATTCGGGATTACGGCTGCCGTGGCAATCATGGTCAGCTTGCTGGTGTCATTTACCTTGACGCCTACGATGAGCGCTCGATTGATCAGCGTCAGCCAAGTCCACGCCGAGGAAGCCGCTTCGCGGAAAGGGTTTTACCGGTTCATTGACGGGGCTTACACCTGGATGCTTCATCTGGTGTTGCGCCATCGTATTGCTGTGGCGGTTCTTTCATTGCTGGTAATTGCCTCGTCAGTTCCGCTGTATGGGCTGGTCAAACAAGACTTCATCCCCAGTAACATTGACGAGGGGGAATTCAGCATCAGTATGAGCGCGCCAGAAGGAACCAGTTTGGCGGCAATGGACGAGGCATTGGCCGAAGTGGAAAAGGAATTGAAAGGGATGCCGGAAATCCGAACGGTTCTGGGTTCGGCTGGTAGCTCCTTTATGGGGTCGGTCAACGCTGCCGATGTCTGGTTGCGTATGGCTCCGCACGAAGAGCGCACGGTCAATCTGACCAAATTCTGGAATGGATTGAAACGCGGCGAGCCATTGGCCGTGTTTCGGGGCAATTATTCCGCTCGCGATTTGCAGCAAAAGGTTCGTCAGAAATTGCGCAAATTCACGCATCTGCGTCCGTCGGTTCGCAATCCACAGACCATCAATCTGGGCGGTGGCAGCGGATTTACCGACCTGGATTTTGTCTTGCGTGGCCCGGATTTGATCAAGCTGGTTGAATACGCCAATAAACTGCGTGATCGCGCGCCGGAACTCGGATTGCAGGATGCCGATGTGACGTTGAAGCTGGATAAACCGGAGCTTCGCGTCAACATTGATCGTCAGCGAGCCGCTGATCTGGGCGTGGATTCGACGGATATTGCCACCGCGCTCCGGATTATGGTTGGCGGCGATGAGCGTGTCTCACGATTTCACGATGAGCAGATGAACGAAGATTACGATATCCAGGTCCGCCTGAAACAAGGGGATCGCAACGATCAGGAAACGATTGCGCGGTTGTTCGTGCCGTCTTCGCGCGGCGGACTGGTCAACCTGGAAAATCTGGTCAAGCTGGAATCTTCGACCTCGTCTTCGCGTATTGACCGCATTGATCGCCAGCGTCAGGTTTCAATTCGCGCCAACGTGGCGCCGGGCTTTGCGCTGGCTGACCGTATTCAGGCGTTGCGTGATGCGGTTGCCAAGATGGATATGCCGCAAGGGTATTCGACCACCGTCTCCGGTCGCGCCCGCGAACTGGAAAAAACGTTCACGGAATTTATCATCGCCTTCCTGCTTTCGATTGCGTTTATGTACATGATTCTGGCGTCGCAATTTGAAAGCATCATCCATCCGGTGACGATTTTGCTCAGTCTGCCGCTGGCGATTCCGTTCGCGCTGATTTCGTTGTGGGCGATGAATGACACGCTGAATTTGTATTCGGCGCTGGGAATTCTGGTGCTGTTTGGGGTGGTCAAGAAAAACGCCATTTTGCAGATTGACCATATGAACGGATTGCGAGCCAAAGGCATGGCTCGTTACGATGCCATTATTCAGGCCAACCGGGACCGGTTGCGCCCGATTCTGATGACGACGCTGGCTTTGGTTGCCGGTATGCTTCCGTTGGCGTTGGGCACCGGGCCTGGAGCCGAAGAGCGTCGTTCGATTGCCATCGTTGTGATCGGAGGTCAGAGCCTGTCGTTGCTGCTGACGTTGTTGGCTACGCCAGTTGCGTATTCGATTTTTGATGACATTGCCGCCTGGTTCGGCCGTCGAATTCGATTGCAACCCCAACCTGCGCCAGTACAGCCCCCCTTGAATGCGACCGACACCGAACAATCGCCATCCGGCGATGTCGTCGCGGCCAGGGCTGCTCACTCCGAGGCAGGGGACTAATCCAGTCTCCGTCCCCGTGTCCGGTTTCCAGAGTCAAAACTGGAAACCGGACACTGCCACCTTTCCGGCAAATTTATTTTTTACGGCGAGACGTGATTGGTGAATGACGACGTTCTGCCTGTCCGCGTTTTTTTCCCATCTCAATTCGATAATCCGAACCTTTGATGATGACGGTTTTGCACATTTCGTGCATCCGCGAACGCAGTCGCACGCCCACGCGGTCGGTCAGGCTTTCTTCGTTGGGGTTGGTGGGATCGTCCAGGTAATTGGTCGTGAGAATCGTGACTTTGTGGTCGTTGTATCGGTTGTTGATGATTTGCGTCATCGTGTCGCGCACCCAGTCGGTCGGTTTCATCGCGCCGAGTTCGTCCAGCACCAACACTTCCGCGTCATAAATCGGAGCCAGCACACCGAGTTCCGAACTGTTCGACACCGGGTTGTAACTGTTTTGAATCTCTTTCAGCAGATCGCGGAAATCATAAAAAAGGCACGAGATGCCTTTTTCGATCAACGCTTTGATCGTGGCCACCGCCAGATGCGTCTTGCCGACTCCGCAGGGCCCCATCAACAACAACCCCATTTCCAGCAACGGATATTCACGCACCAATGTTTGTGCGTCGTTCAGCGCATAGGATTGCGATTGGAACACGTCGTCAAATTTGATGTTGTCGCCTTGTGGGTGGTAATTCAGCAACGTGCATTCTTCATAGCGTTTGGGAATGCAGGCGCGCGCCAGCAATTGCGCGCGGCGGTCTTTTACCTGGCAGCGACAAGGTTTTGCGCCTTTGCCGACGATGACTTCCCAGCCGGTTCCGGCGCAAAATTCGCAAACTTCGTTTTGAGCTGCTTGCATATCCGAACTTCTTGGATTGGCGGATGTCCGTAGAGTTGATGATTCGTCCCGTAACGAGGCGCGGATTATAGGGACGAGGGGGCAGCCTTTCAAGGTAGGGACAAATCCGTCACTTTTGCCTTTTGTTTTTTTCAGGTTGTACAATCGCCACCGTTGAACGCTTCGGTTCAACTCAAGTTTCAATTCAAACTGACCGGGAAAAATTATGGCAAAAAGAGTTTTTCAAATTGTGTTGTTGGCTGTGATGGCGGTTGGCTTGGCGTTGGCGGCGCTCGCACAGAATCCTGCTTCTGCGCCCAAAAAGAGCAGCGGAGCCAGCGCGACGTGTGATGGCGCGTTGGACATCGTTCCGGCCAAATCCATGACGTTTGCGCGCAAACGCCGCCCGACTTCGGCTTCCAAAGGCGACGCCAAATCCCAAACAGCGCCTGCCTCCGAATCCAAACCGCAACCCAAACCATCGGGCAATTGAGCGCAGACGCAGTTTTCTTTCCCAACCCGCCGTAGAATGAAATCCAAAGCTAAACAACCCATCAATTCCGCAGGCATCGGCCTGCTTGAAATCGCGTTTCTGGTTTTGCCGTTGCTGGCACTGATTCCGAATTTTTTTGTCATTCCCTCCCTGAATTATCCGGGACTGGCTACGCAGGAAGTGGCGTTTTCCATCGCTTCGGCGGTGATTGCCGCCCTGGGGCTGGTCGCGCTGGTGCGCTCTGCCGCTTCTCCGACTTTGTCGCGGGAACAATTGCTGCTGGCCGGAACGCTGTTGGCATTCATCGTGTGGCAAACGGTTTCGCTGATCTGGTCACCTGTGAAATATGACGGCATTCGCGTGATCGGCATCTGGTTTGGGTTTGCGATTTTTTTTCTCGCCGCCATGACCGTCATGCGCCAGCGAGCCGCCTTGATGCTGCATTACGTGCTGACGGCGGTGTGCGGTGTGTTGGCTGGTTTGCTGATTTACGAGCGCCTGGTGTTTGGCGAAAACATGCTCGGCATCATTTTCAATCACGGCATCACCTCGGAAATTCTGGTGATGCTGTTGCCGCTGCAACTGTTGAATTATCTGTGCAGCCGCAAAACCGGCTTGATGTTCGTTTCGCTGGCGGTGTCTGGTCTGAGCGCCATCGCCCTGCTGATCGGGTTGCGACGCGGAGCCATCATTGCCTTGACGGTGGTTGTCGTTTTGATGGGCGTCGGCGTGGCGGTCAAACACATCCAGTTGGCTGACCGGAGGCGATTGGCCATTCTGGTCGCCGTGTTGATCGTCGCCGCCGGATTCATTGGCGTGCGATACCGTGACGCCATCGTGTTCCGCATTCAAGGCGCGACGCAATTGCAATCTGCCGAAGGCGGTTTGACCCATCGTTTGCGCGGTTGGATCACGGCTTGGGAAATGGGCAAACACAACGCGCTGCTTGGCGTTGGGCAAGCGGGATACGCGGCGGAGTACGGCGAATACCGACCCGCCTTCGCGTCGAATCCCCGTTATGAAGCCGTCGTCAAAGGCGTGGCGGGCGATGACACCGACGAAATCCGCAGCCCGCAAGTGCACAACGAATACCTGCAAATTTTTGCCGAACTCGGTTTGATCGGATTGATGTTGTTTGCCGTGTTCTGGGTTCAACTCGGCTGGCGATTCTGGCAATGGGGGAAATCGGGCGGGGAATCGGCCTATTGGATTTGGGGTGTCTGGTTGGGAATCATCGCCTTCAGCATCAGTTCGGTGTTCAGTTCGTTTTCGTTTCGGTACACGCCCAGCGTGTTCATTTTTGCGTGTTTGCTGGCCGTAGGCTTTGGTTTTGCAAGAAACAATGTCAGTAGCCCGACTGTAAAAGAGGGCTTCGCGCTTCCTAGATTCGCCGCACTGGCTGCCGCAACCGTCGCTATCATTCTTTCTTTGGTCTTCACCGCGCGAGCCTACAACGTTTACGCCAGCCAGTTGCTGCAAGGACAAGCCACGCTTCGCACCGAAGTCCTGGACTTCACGTTTTATCCCGATAAGCCTGCGGACAACGACCGGTTGGAACGCCGGTACAAACAAGTGTTGGAACTGGATTCGGAAAACATCGGAGCGCATTTTGGCTACGGTTTGTTGTTGTTTCAGATGAAGCGCCCCGCCGAAGCCATTCCGCATTTGGAGATCGGATTGAACGGCGGATACAACCGCAGCTTCGGATACGTGGCGCTGGCCTTTGCGCACGAACAAGCGGGCAATCTGTCCCGCGCGACTCAATTGATGAAGCATTGTCTGGCGGCTTACCCGGAATCGGTCTTTGGCCGAGCCGTTTACGCTGAATTGCTGACTAAAGAAGGCCGCACTGCCGAAGCCGAAGAACAACAGGCTTACATGCGAGCCTACAAATCCTTCGACCACGCCAGTTGGACGTTGGCCCTTCGCACCAAAGCGGAAAACGCCGTCGCCGAAGCCAAAACGCGGGGCTTGATTCCGCTGGACAAACTGATGCCGCAACTCGCCGCCCGGCTGGTGTTCTGGCGCGCATTTCATTACTTGAAATAAGCCGTAGCAAGGCCAGTACGAAAAACGAGCGGCAAGGAACGGAAGAATTTCAATTGGCAATTCCTTTTGGCAGGAGGGTATGATTACCGCCGGAGGTCAACAATGATGAGCACAATGCAACTCGAAGCGAAATTGTTGTGGCTGCGAACCGAAGTTGATGAGGCGTTACAGGATGTCGCACAGAAAAAACTGCATGAGGCGTTGACGCCGGAAGAATGGTGGGCCATCCGAATGAACCGAGTGCGGGCTGAGAACGAATCCCTTTCACCATTGCTGGAACAAGCCTTTGAAACGCTTTCTGCCACCGAAACACCAATTGGCGCAGAGCAGGTTCAAAAATTGGTTGCGGCTTGTGGCGTGAATCCAAACGGCAATTCATTCAGCCAAGGGTTAATTGAAATGCGCGAGGAGAAAGCTCCATGAATTTCTTTTGGCTGGATGCCAGTGCCCTTGTTAAACGCTACGTGCCTGAAATAGGAACACCATCAATCAATCACCTTTTCAATCAAACTTCAGCCCGCTTTCTGATTTGTTTGCTCGAAGGAATCGGCGAAACCGTCTCAATCCTTGTTCGCCGAAAGAATCAGGGTGTTCTTACGCCTACAGCCTTTCGTCAGGTGTTATCCGAATTGCGCTCGGAAATTAGCCAAAATGCAGATATCGAAAAGGTTTACCAGACCAGAGCACAAGTCATCTCTTCCTGGCAATGGATTGAGCGACATTCGCTTAACAGCACAGACTCAATCATCCTGCAATGCGCGTTCGACAAAGCCGATGAGTTCCGAGCCGACGGCCACGATCTGGTTCTGGTCAGCGCCGATGCTCGTCTGATTCGCGCCGCCTCCGCAGCAGGAATCATGGCGTTCAATCCTGAAACAGACGCCCAAGCCGGGCTTGATGCACTGCTGTGACGCTTATTCACTAAATCGGTTGTTGAAATAGTGGCTCTCAGCTTCGCGCAATGTCCCGCACGCCGTCAATCAGCCGGG
>JAEUQP010000940.1 GCA_016789645.1 Acidobacteriota bacterium
ATCTTCTTCATAACCTTTCCTCCTGTTTGGGTTTTAGTTCATGGTTCACAGTTCGCAGTTCACAGTTTTCAGTGCTCAGATCGGAGTTTTCGGCTGACCACACTTGCCTGTTTGCGAACTATAAAAGGATTTCTTTTGCGCCAAGCCCGCGTGCGATTTCTTCGGCGCGTTCAGCCAGCGGCGGCGGCATTTTGACTGCCACCAGATAACCTTCGCTCGTCGGTTGCGGCATTTTGGGGAGTTTTGATTGAGGGGATTTCCTTAGTTTGGCAGAAGAGAGCGACGAACCGATTAACGCTCCGACCAACGCTCCGATGATGACACTGAACAACGCATGGTTAAACAACCCGGCGAATATCGGCAGCATAAACAACCCAAGCGCGTAAACGACCAACCCAATCAGCAATGCCACAGAACCTCCGAGCAAGGCTCCGGTCACGGCGCTTCGCGTAACGGGCGACAATGCCGATTCATTCATCGCGACATACCGCGCGCCACGCAGATTGTCGTCAATTTCGACTCGCACCGTGGTCGCCTCGCTGGTATCCACGCCAATGGCTTTCAATCTTTCAAGCAATTCTTCGGCGCGCGCTTCAAATTCATAGAGCGCAACCAGCCAGATGTATTCCCGATTGTCAGGTTGTGGTCTGCTTGATTCGGCAGCTTGTCCAGTCATCGTCTTCGCCTCGTACAGACACTGGCAGGCGCTTGGTTTTTTTGTTTAAGGGGATTTCGTCGCTCAAAAACTCATCGCAAAACTACTCGCTGGCACTCATGCTGTCAACTAAACCGTCGCTCCTCACCGCCGCGTTCGAATCAATCAATTGGCGAGCGATAGCCTGGTCGAGTGCGCGCGATGAATCCAGGCTTTTTGACTTCAACCTTGACGTTGCGCCATTTGCCATCGTGAGCTTCGTTCTTCGGATAATACGCCAGCGAATACTGCGTGCGGAGTTCGGCGGCAATCTGCGAATAGGCTTTGTCCAGTTGCCGAAGCTCTGCAACCGGATACACACGCCCGCCAGTTTTATCGGCCATCTCACGCACTTCGCGGCGCGCCACTTCGTACAACCGCCGGTTGATTTGCAGACGCTCCGTTTTGGTCAACCGGCAATGCGATGCAAAAAACAAATCCGAATTTTTGTCGGCAAACTCGCTGGCATACTTTCTGAACTGTTTGGCGGAAAATTCGAAGTGATTTTCGTCAGCGCAATCACGCACCATGCCGTTCCCCGTGAAGCTTTCGGTATCCAGTTCCAAAAAGTAGGCGCTGACTCGATTCTTTTCCATCAACGGCAAAATCTGCTGATACGTGCGATATCCGTAAGAATCCACTCCATCGGTCAACGCGACGATCGCCTTGCGTCCTTCGACCTTGCTCAGCACTTCGTCCATTGTCAGTTGCATTGCATCGTAAAACGAAGTCCCGGTTCCGGGCGTCAACAATTCCAACGCTCCTTCGATAGCTCGCCGGTCAGCGGTCAGGTCTTTCAACAACTCGACTTCCTTGTTGAACTGAACGAGGGCCACCCGATCCTGCGGACGAAGTTCGTTCAGGAATCCGCGTGCGGCGCGGCGCATCAACTCCACATCGCCGCGCGTGCTGCCGGATGTGTCAATCAACAACACCAGATTGAACGGAACTTCGGTGGCGTCAAAACTGGTGATGATTTGCCGCACGCCGTTTTCGTACACCACGAAATCTTCGACGCGCAACCCGGAATTCGTGCGATTGCCGTCCCGATCCGTGACCGAAACGTCCAGTACGACCAGATCGGTATTTACCCGAATCGTCGGCAGTTCGTCGTCTTTCTTTTTCTGTTCCTGTTGCGGGTCTTGAGCCAGAACCGTCGGCAGTCCAAGCAGCAGGACGAACACCAGCGCTAAATGTTCCAGCAGAAAACGTCGAGCAAAGGTCATCGGAAAGCTCTCCTACGGTTCAATTTGGGCGACGGGCAGTATAGCCCAACAGAATTTTCGCGCAATCCGACTGGATGTCTTGACAGGCACGGAATCCGCAACTAATATGCCCGCTCGCTCGAAAGGGTTCAGGCACGTACAGTCAATGGTAGACGGTCACCCTTACAAGGTGAAGGTTGTGGGTTCGAGCCCCACCGTGCCTATCACCGGTGTTGAGCGGGTTTGATAATGCGGAGTC
>JAEUQP010000942.1 GCA_016789645.1 Acidobacteriota bacterium
CAACCGGTCGTCATTCGTGAAGCCAGCAAGACGGCTGAACAATTGCGCACTGTCGCGGGCGAACGGTACAGCTATCGCGAATTGGATGATTTCACTGATCTGATTATGCGCACGCTGCAAACCGTGCCGATGGTGTCGAAAGTTTCTCGGTATGGCGTGCTGAAGGAAAACATCTTCATCGAATATTCGCAGGAGCGGCTGGCCAGTTATGGTTTGCAACCGGCGAAGCTGGGGCAATTGCTGCGCTCACGCAATACGACGCTGCCCGGCGGCCAATTGGAAGTCGAAGGCAAAAATCTGGGCATCAATCCTTCCGGCGAATTCAAAAGCGAAAAAGAAATCGGCGATGTGATGGTGACGGTGACGCCCACAGGTTCGCCCGTGTATTTGCGCGATCTGGCCGACATCAGTCGCGGGTATCAAACGCCGCCGCGTTATCTGAATTTTTACACCTGGCAAGACGCGCAAGGCCATTGGCAACGTTCGCGCGCCATCACGCTGGCCGTGCAAATGCGTCCCGGCGAGCAAATCGCCAAATTCGGCGAAGCCGTGGACAAAGCCTTGGCCGGATTGAAACCGCTGTTGCCGGACGATTTGATGCTCGAAAAAACGTCTGACCAGCCGTTGCAGGTGGCGGAAAACATCGCGCTGTTTTCGCGCAGTTTGATCGAAGCCATCTTGCTGGTCGTGCTGGTTGCATTCATCGGCTTCCGCGAATGGCGTTCGGCGTTGCTGGTGGCGCTTTCGATTCCGATCACGCTGGCGATGACCTTCGGAATGATGCACGTGATGGGCGTGGATTTGCAGCAGGTTTCGATTGCGTCGTTGATTCTGGCGCTGGGGTTGTTGGTGGATGATCCGGTGGTGGCCAGCGACGCAATCAAACGCGAATTGGCGGGCGGGCGACCGATCAGCATCGCGGCCTGGTTGGGGCCAAGCAAACTGGCCGAAGCGATTTTGTACGCGACGATCACCAACATCGTCGCGTATCTGCCGCTGCTGTTGGTCACGGGCAGCACGGGCATTTTCATCTGGAGCTTGCCGGTTGTCATCACGTGTTCGCTGGTGGCGTCGCGCATCGTTTCGATGTCGTTCATTCCGTTTCTGGCGTATTACCTGCTGCGCCCCAGCAAGAAGAAAGAACCGACGCTGGTCGAAATGCGGCAAAAAGGATTCGCCGGGCTGTATTACAAAGTCGGTTTGTGGGCGCTGGAACATCGCTGGAAAACGTTGGCGGCTTCGCTGATTTTTTTGGTGCTGGGCGTCGTGTTTGTGCGGCAATTGCGAACGGAATTTTTTCCGAAGGATTTGTCGTATCTGTCATACCTGAACGTCTGGTTGCCGGAAGATGCTCCGCTGTCGGCGACAAACAAAGCCGCGTTACAAGCCGAAGCCGTTGTGCGTCAGGTGGCTGAAAATTACGGCAAACAACATCCCGGCAAAGATGGAAAACCCAAACCGGTGTTGCATTCGATGACGACGTTTACCGGTGGTGGTGGCCCGCGCTTTTGGTTTTCGGTTGCGCCTGAGCATCGCCAATTGAATTACGCGCAAGTCATCATCCAGATGAACGACAAACGCGACACTGGCAAGCTGGTCGCCGACATGCAGCGCGAATTGTCAGCCAAAGTCCCCGGCGCGCGCATTGATGTGCGCCAACTGGAAACCAGCCGCGCGATTGATGCGCCGGTCGAAGTGCGCATTTCCGGGCAGGATTTGACGACGCTGCGCAATCTGGCCGAACAAGTCAAGGAAATTTTCCGCGCGATTCCCGAAGCCGACCGCGTGCGCGACGATTGGGGCGCGGAAAGTTTTGTCGCCAATCTGCAAGTCGAACAGGATCGCGCCAATCTGGCGGGACTTTCCAACCTGGACGTGGCGGCTTCGTCGGCGGTCGGCATCAGCGGATTTGAAGTCACCAGTTTGCGCGAAGGCGAATTGGATGTGCCGGTGGTCGCACGATTGCGCGTTGAAGAACGCGCGCGGCTTTCTGACATTCAGAACCTGTATGTGTATTCGGTGCAAAGCCCGGCCAAAGCGCCGCTGCGCCAGTTGTCGGCAATTGATTACCAACTGCAATCGGAAAAAATTCGCCGCCGCAATCAATTTCGCACCATCACCGTTTCGGCGTTTCCGGTGCCGGGCGTGTTGCCGTCGCAAGTGTTCAACGCATCGCGCACCAAAATGGATGAATTCGAGCGGTCGTTGCCGCCCGGTTACAGCATCAGCATCGGCGGCGAACGCGA